>DASTYT010000115.1 GCA_035764725.1 Candidatus Methylomirabilota bacterium
GCTCCGAGCCTCGCTGCCCTCGTCGGTCGAGGTGACGATCCTCACCGACCGCACCACGACGATCCGCGCCTCGGTGGCCGACGTGCAATTCTCGCTCGCGCTCACCATCGCGCTCGTCGTCATGGTGATGTTCCTGTTCCTGCGGAGCGCGCGGGCGACCATCATCCCCAGCGTGGCGGTGCCGTTGTCGCTGCTCGGGACCTTCGGCGGGATGTACCTGCTCGGCTACAGCCTGGACAACCTCTCGCTGATGGCGCTGACCATCTCCACCGGCTTCGTGGTCGACGACGCCATCGTGATGATCGAGAACATCGCGCGCTACATCGAGGCCGGGGAGTCGCCGCTCCAGGCCGCGCTCAAGGGATCACACCAGATCGGCTTCACCATCGTCTCGCTGACGGTGTCGCTGATCGCGGTGCTGATCCCGCTCCTCTTCATGGGCGACATCGTGGGCCGGCTCTTCCGCGAGTTCGCCGTCACGCTCTCCGTGACGATCCTCGTGTCCGCGGTGGTGTCGCTGACCCTCACGCCGATGATGTGCGCGCAGATTCTCGGCCGCGACCACGCGCGCGCCCAGGGCCGCTTCTACCGCTGGACGGAGGCGATGTTCACCCGGAGCATCGCGTTCTACGGCCGGACGCTCACCTGGGTGCTGCGGCATCAGCCCGCCACGCTCCTCGTGACCGCGGCCACGCTGGTCCTCACGATCGTCCTCTACGTGGTGGTGCCCAAGGGCTTCTTCCCCGTCCAGGACACCGGCGTGATCCTCGGCATCTCGGAGGCGCCGGAGACGGTGTCGTTCGACCGCATGGCCGACCGCCAGCAGGCCCTCGCCGCGGTGATCCTGAAGGATCCGGACGTGGCCAGCCTCACGTCGTTCATCGGCGTGGACGGCGTCAACATGACGCCCAACAACGGCCGCATCCAGATCAACCTCAAGCCGCGCGACGAGCGCGACCTCGACGCCTCCGAGATCATCCAGCGCCTGCAGCCCAAGGTGGCGGAGGTCGACGGCATCACCCTCTACATGCAGCCGGTGCAGGACCTCACGGTCGAGAACCGCGTGAGCCGCACGCAGTACCAGTACTCGCTGGAGGATGCCGACGCCGCCGAGCTGGCGGAGTGGACGCCCAAGGTGGTGGAGCGGTTGCGCCGGCTGCCCGAGCTCCGCGACGTGGCGACGGACCAGCAGAACCGGGGGCTTCAGGCGGCGCTGGTGATCGATCGCGACACTGCGTCGCGCCTCGGCGTGGTCCCGCAGGTGATCGACGACACGCTCTACGACGCCTTCGGCCAGCGCCAGGTTTCGACGATCTTCACCCAGCTCAACCAGTACCACGTGGTCCTGGAGGTCGCCCCGCAGTACCAGCAGGACCCCGAGGCGCTGAAGAGCATCTACGTGAAGTCGAGCTCGGGCACCCAGGTGCCGCTGTCGTCCTTCGTGCATTGGGAGTCGGCGCTGACGCCGCTCGCCATCAACCACCAGGGGCAGTTCTCGGCGGTGACGCTCTCGTTCAACCTGGGGTCCGGCGCCTCCCTCGGCCATGCGGTGGCGGCCATCCGCAACGCCGAGCGCGAGATCGGCATGCCGCCCTCCATTCGCGCCACCTTCCAGGGCACCGCGCAGGCGTTCCAGAACTCGCTCGCGACCCAGCCCTTCCTCATCCTCGCCGCCCTCGTCACCGTCTACATCGTGCTGGGCGTGCTCTACGAGAGCTACATCCATCCCCTCACGATCCTGTCCACGCTGCCGTCGGCGGGCGTGGGCGCGATCCTCGCGCTGATGCTGTTCCGCACCGACCTCTCCGTGATCGCGCTGATCGGCATCATCCTCCTCATCGGCATCGTGAAAAAGAACGCGATCATGATGATCGACTTCGCGCTGGACGCCGAGCGCGAGCGCGGCAAGCCTCCGCACGAGGCGATCTACGAGGCGTGTCTCCTGCGCTTCCGGCCCATCATGATGACCACGATGGCCGCGCTCCTCGGCGGGCTGCCGCTCGCCTTCGGCACCGGCACCGGCGCCGAGCTCCGCCGCCCGCTCGGCATCACCATCGTGGGCGGCCTCCTGCTCTCCCAGGTGCTGACGCTCTACACCACGCCGGTGGTGTACCTGGCCTTCGACCGGATCACCCGACGCGGTCGGGCCGCCGCCGCGCCGCACCCGCTCCCCGCCCCCGCGGGCGACGGCTCGTGAAGGGCTCGCCGCGATGAACATCGCCGAGCCCTTCATCCGACGCCCGGTCGCCACCACGTTGCTGAGCGTGGCCGTGCTGCTGGCGGGGGCGATGGCCTATCGCGTCCTGCCGGTGGCCCCGCTGCCCCAGGTGGAGTTCCCCGTCATCCAGGTGCAGGCCAACCTTCCCGGGGCGAGCCCGGAGACCATGGCGGCCTCGGTGGCGACTCCGCTCGAGCGCTCGTTCGGCCGCATCGCGGGCATCACCGAGATGACGTCCACGAGCTTGCTCGGCAACACCACCATCGTGCTCCAGTTCGACCTCAACCGAAGCATCGACGCGGCTGCGCGCGACGTGCAGGCCGCCATCAACGCGGCGAGCAGCGACCTGCCCGCGACCCTGCCCACGAATCCGACGTACCGCAAGGTCAATCCCGCCGACGCCCCCATCATGATCCTGGCGGTGACCTCGGGCATCCTGCCCATCGGCCGCCTCTACGACGCCGCCGACTCGATCCTGGCCCAGAAGCTCTCGCAGGTGGAGGGCATCGGCCAGGTCATCGTGGGCGGCGCGGCCCGACCCGCGGTGCGCGTGCAGGTCGATCCCCTGCGTCTCACCCAGCTCGGCATCGGGCTCGACCAGGTGCGGGGCGCGCTGCGCACGGTCAACGCCAACACGCCCAAGGGGGCGGTGGCCGGCCCCGACCGGGCCTGGACCATCACCGCCAACGATCAGCTCTTCACCGCCGAGCAGTATCGCCCGGTGATCGTGGCCTACCGGAACGGCGCTCCGGTGCGCCTCTCGGACGTGGCCACGGTGTCCGAGTCGGTGGAGAACATCCGCAACGCCGGCGTCGCCAACGGCGAGCGGGCGGTGCTGCTGATCGTCTTCCGCCAGCCCGGGACCAACATCATCGCAACGGTGGACCGGGTGCTCGAGCGGATGCCGGAGCTGCGCGCTTCCATCCCGCCCGCCATGACGCTCGCCGTCGTGCTCGACCGCACCACCACCATCCGCGCGTCCTTCCGCGACATCCAGCTCACGCTGGCGCTCTCGGTGGCCCTCGTGATCCTGGTGGTGTTCGTGTTCCTCCGCAGTGTCCGCTCCACCACCATCCCCAGCATCGCGATCCCGCTGTCGCTGTTCGGCACCTTCGGCGGCATGTACCTCTTCGGCTACAGTCTCGACAACCTCTCCCTGATGGCTCTCACCATCTCCACCGGCTTCGTGGTGGACGACGCCATCGTCGTGCTCGAGAACATCACCCGCTATCTCGAGGTGGGCGAATCACCCCTCGCCGCCGCCCTCCGCGGCGCGCGCGAGATCGGCTTCACCGTGCTCTCGATGAGCACGTCGCTGGTGGCGGTGTTCATTCCCATCCTGCTCATGGGCGGCCTCGTGGGCCGGCTCTTCCGCGAGTTCGCGGTGGTCCTGACGCTCGCGATCCTGATGTCGATGGTGGTCTCGCTCACCGTCACGCCCATGGCCTGCGCCGTCCTGCTCCGCCCGAAGCGCGAGCGGCCTCCGGGCCGGCTCGCTCGGCTCGGCGAGCGCGCCTTCGACGGCACGCTGGCCTTTTACCGCGTGACGCTCGGCTGGTGCCTGCGGCATCCGCTGCTGATCCTCTTCGTGACGCTGGGCACCATCGGTGTCAACATCTACCTCTTCGTCGTCGTGCCCAAGGGCTTCTTCCCCCAGCAGGACACCGGCCGCATCAGTGGGAACATCCAGGCCGAGCAGGACATCTCCTTCCCCGCCATGCGCCAGAAGATGAACGAGTTCGTGACCACGGTGATGGCCGATCCCGCCGTGTCCAACGTGGTCGCCTTCACCGGGGGCGGCAACACCACCAACACCGGCCGCATGTTCGTGTCCCTCAAGCCGCAGCACGACCGCAACGTCACCGCCGACCAGGTCATCACGCGCCTCCGGAGCAAGCTCGCCCATGTGCCGGGGGCGACGCTCTTCCTCCAGGCGGTGCAAGACTTACGGATCGGGGGGCGGGCGAGCAACGCGCAGTTCCAGTACACCTTGCAGAGCGCGGGCGGGGAGCTGGGCGATCTCAACGCGGCGGCGCCGCGCATGCTGGCCAAGCTGCGCGCGCTGCCCCAGCTGCGCGACGTGTCCACCGACCAGCAGAACCGAGGGCTTCAGGCCAAGCTCGTCATCGACCGCGACGTCGCTTCCCGGCTCGGCATCTTACCCCAGGGCATCGACGACAGCCTCTACGACGCCTTCGGCCAGCGACAGGTCTCGACGATCTTCACCCAGCTCAACCAGTACCGCGTGGTGATGGAGGTCGATCCCGCGTTCCAGCAGAATCCCGACGCCCTCACCGGCATCTACGTAAAGACGCCGAGCGGCCCGCCCGTGCCGCTCTCCACCCTCGCGCACTTCACGCCCACGCTGACGCCGCTGCAGGTGGCCCATCAGGGCCAGTTCCCCGCGGTCACGCTGTCGTTCAACCTCGCCCCCGGCGTGGCGCTGGGCGATGCGGTGAACGCGGTCCGCGCGGCCGAGCGCGAGGTGGGGCTGCCGCCCACGATCCGCGCCAGCTTCCAGGGCACCCTCCAGGCTTTCCAGTCCTCGCTCGCCTCGCAGCCCTATCTGATCCTCGCCGCGCTCGCCGCCGTCTACATCGTGCTGGGCGTGCTCTACGAGAGCTACATCCATCCCCTCACCATCCTGTCCACGCTGCCCTCCGCGGGTGTGGGCGCCATTCTCGCGCTCATGCTGTTCGGCACCGACCTCTCCGTCATCGCGATGATCGGCATCGTCCTCCTCATCGGCATCGTGAAGAAGAACGCGATCATGATGATCGACTTCGCACTCGACGCCGAGCGCACGGGCGGCAAGAGCCCCGCCGAAGCCATCTACGAGGCGTGTCTCCTGCGCTTCCGCCCCATCATGATGACGACGATGGCGGCGCTGCTGGGCGGGCTGCCGCTGGCGTTGGGCCTCGGTACCGGCGCCGAGCTGCGCCGGCCCCTCGGCATCACGATCGTGGGCGGCCTCGTCCTCTCACAGCTCCTCACGCTCTACACGACCCCCGTGGTCTATCTCTATCTCGACCGGCTCCGCGCCTGGCATGGGCGCCGGGCCCGCCCGACGACGCAGACCCTGGAGACCGCATGATCCGGGCCTCGCGCTCCGTCCCCCTCGTCGTGCTGATCTTGGCCCTCGTCGTCATGCTGGGCGCCTGCTCGCGTGACAAGGCCGAATCCAAGGCGCCGCCCGCGACCGCCGCGGTGCCGGTGGCCGTCGCTCCCGTCGAGCAGAAGGCCATGCCCTTGCAGCTGCAAGCCATCGGCACCGTCGAGGCGTTCTCCGTGGTCTCCGTGCGCGCCCAGGTGGGCGGCGAGCTGACGAAGGTGCACTTCAACGAAGGCCAGGACGTCAAGAAGGGCGCGCTGCTCTTCACCATCGACCCGCGTTCCTTCGAGGCCGCGCTGGCCCAGGCCGAGGCCACCCTCGCCAAGGACACCGGGCTCGTGCAGCAGGCACGCGCGACGCTCCAGCGCGACCGGGCGCGGGTGCTCCAGACGCGCGCCGCCCTCGCGCGCGACCAGGCGCAGGCGCGCACCGCGGACGCCGAGGCCAAGCGCTACGCGGAGCTCTACAAGCGTGAGCTCATCTCGCTCGAGCAGTCCGAGCAGTTCCACACCACCGCGGAGGCGCTCGCCGCGACAGTGCGGGCCGATGAGGCCGACGTGAAGAGCGCGGAGGAGACGGTGCGGGCCGACGAGGCCGCCATCAAGGCCGCCGAGCAGACGGTGCGGGGCGACGAGGCCATGGTGGACAGCGCCAAGATCCAGCTCGGCTACACCAAGATCACCTCGCCCATCGACGGCCGCACCGGCAGCCTCATGCTGCACGAGGGCAACATCGTACGCGCGGGCGGGACGTCCGACTCCACTCTCGTCGTCATCAACCAGATCCAGCCCGTCTACGTCTCCTTCACCGTGCCCCAGCAGCAGCTGCCCGCCATCCGTCGCTACATGGCCGAGGGGACGCTCGAGGTGCGGGCGACCCCCGCCGGTGACGCTCAGCCCCAGCGGGGCACGGTGAGCTTCGTGGACAACGTCGTGGACGCCGCCACCGGCACGATCCGTCTCAAGGGCACCTTTACCAACGCGGAGCGGAAGCTCTGGCCCGGCCAGTTCGCCAATGTGGAGCTGGTGCTCTCCACCGAGCCCGACGCCATCGTCGTACCCGCGCAGGCGGTCCAGACCGGCCAGGGCAACAGCACGTTCGTCTTCGTGGTGAGAGACGATTCCACCGTGGAGACGCGGCGGATCACCGTGAAGCGCACCCAGGGCAACGAGACGGTGGTCGGCGACGGGCTCAAGCCCGGCGAGAAGGTGGTGACCGACGGCATGCCGCGGCTCGTGGCCGGCGCCAAGGTCGAGATCCGTGCGGCCCAGGAAGGCGGCCGGTCGGGCGGCGGGCGGCGCTCCGGCGGTGCGACGCCGGGCGGCGCGGCGCCGGACACAGGCGGCAAGGCCCCCCCGGGGGCCAGGCCGTGAGACGCGGCGCCTAGAGGTAGACGCTCTTCATCTGCGGCGCGGGATAGCGCGTGCCCGCGGCGGCGCCCGCCGGCACCGCGGCGGCGATGCGCGCCACGTCCGAGGGGCCGAGCTTCACCGCCGCCGCGCCAAGATTTTCTTCCAGGCGGTCCTTTCGCTTGGTCCCGGGTATCGGCAGCACGTCCGGCCCCTGCGCGAGCAGCCAGGCCAGCACGAGCTGCCCGGGCGTGCACCCCTTCTCCGCGGCGATGGCCTCGATGCGATGCACGAGGTCCACGTTGTGGCCGAAGTTGCCGTCCTGGAAGCGCGGGTGGTCGCGGCGGCGATCGCCCTCGGGAATGTCGGCGATCTTCTGGATCTGGCCGGTCAGGAAGCCGCGCCCCAGCGGGGAATAGGCCACGAAGCTGATGCCGAGCTCGCGGCACACGCGCAGCGTCTCCTCGGCCTCGACGCGGTAGAGCAGCGAGAACTCGCTCTGCACCGCGGCGATGGGATGCACGGCGTGCGCGCGGCGGATCGTCGCGGGCGCGGCTTCGGACAGCCCGAGCGCGCGCACCTTGCCCGCCTCCACCAGCCCCTTCATCGCGCCCACCGTGTCCTCGATGGGCACGGACGGGTCCACGCGATGCTGGTAGTAGAGGTCGATCACGTCCACGCCGAGGCGGGTCAGGCTGGCGTCGCACGCTTCGCGCACGTACTCGGGGCGGCCGTTGACGAGATTCGCCCCCGACGCGTTACGCGTCTGCCCGAACTTGGTGGCGAGCACCACGCGATCGCGCCGGCCGCGCAGCGCGCGCCCCAGCAGCGTCTCGTTGTGGCCCCACCCGTACATGTCCGAGGAGTCGACGTGCGTGATGCCGCGGTCCAGCGCGTGCTGGACGAGGGCGACGGAGGCCGCGTCGTCGGCGGCGCCGTAGACGCCGGAGAGTGACATGCAGCCGAGACCGAGGGCGGAGACGCGGAGCGGGCTTTGACCGACGGGGCGCTGTTCCATGGCGGCGAGGATACTACGCGGGCCGTTCGCGCGCCACGCGCGAGCTCCACGCGAAGCCCGCGACGAGGATCACGAGGAGCAGTGCCTGCACGGTCAGCCCCTCGACGCTCGGGTGAATGCCGAGCAGCGGGATGGCGGGAAGCTCCAGCGCGTGCTGAGGGAATGCCCCGGCTTCCTGGAGCGCGGCGATGCCGTTGCCCACGAACACCACCGCGAGGACTCCGACCACGATGGCCGACACTCCGAAGAAGAGCCCGATGGGCAGCCGGAGGCTGCCGCGCACGATGACCCAACCGAGCGCGACCAGGGCCACCGCCGCCGCCGCGAGCCCGCCGAGCAGTGCCGGCCCGCCGCTCGGCCCGGCCTGCGCGGCCAGCGCCTCGTAGAAGAGCACGGTCTCGAACACCTCGCGGTATACGGCGAGGAAGGACACGGAGGCCAGGGCGAGCATCGTGCGCCCCGACAGGGCGCCGGCAAGCCGCGCCTCGAGGAAGGCCTGCCAGCGGTGCGACTGGCTCTTGCCGTGCATCCAGAAGCCCACGTAGAGGAGCACCGCGGCGGCCACGAGCGCCGTCACGCCCTCGGTGGTCTCGCGCGTCGAGCCGCTGATCGTGAGCACGCGGGACGCCACCCACCACGTGACCCCGCCCAGCAGCAGCGCCACGACCCAGCCGCCGTGCACCCACGGGAGCGCGTCGCGCCGGCCCGCTTTGACGAGTAGCGCGATCACCGCCGCGACGACCAGCAGCGCTTCGAGCCCCTCGCGCAGCAGGATGATGAACGCCGACACGAACGTCGCGGCCGGCGTGAGCCGGTCCGTGTCGAGCCGCGCCTGCGCCCGGGTGAGCAACGCCTCCACCTTGCCCGCCTGGGTCTCCACCGCCCCGAGGGGCGCCCCCTCCTTCACGAGCCCGCGGAAGCGAAGCATCTCGCCCTCGATGGCCAGGCGGAGCGGGTGGTCCACCGCGTCCAGGCTGGGCTCGGCCAGCTCGAAGCCGTCGAGATAGGCGGACACCGCGAGGTCCTGCGCCTCGCGCGCCCGCCCGCCGCGATACGCCTCCAGGCTCTGGCGAAGCAGGCGAAGGCTGATGGCGATGGCCGCGTTGCCCTGCGGCACCAGCGCCTCCGGATCGCTGCGGAGATAGGCGAGGAACGCCGCGGCGTCGGCGCCGTGGCGCGCCGTGAGCTCGCGTGGGCTCCGCGTGGCAAGGCTCGCGAGATCGGAGAACACGTCGCGGCCCTTGCCCGCGGTCCAGAGGGCCTGGCCGCGGGCGCGCTCCGCCTCCGGCGCGGCGAGCCCGGTCACGTGGAAAGCCAGCGCCCAGCGCTCGTCCTCGGTGAGGTCGCGGAAGCCCGCCATCGCGGTGCCCTCCACGCCCAGCGTGATCGTGCTGAACACACTGTAGAGACTGCGCTGGCTCATGCGCTCGGCGTCGTAGAAGTCGCTGGGCCGGGGATCGAGGCTCTGGGCCGCGGGCCCGTCGCCGTGGCCCGTGGCGCCGTGGCAGAGGGCGCAGCGCGCGGCGAAGAGCGCCGCGCCTCGCTTGAGGTCGGGGACACGTTTCGGCGCGACGTCGACGCGGTACGCGCCGATGAGCGCCCAGCGCAACCCGCCGGCAAGGCGCGCCACGTCGGCGTCGGACCCCTTGGCCTTGACGAGGGCGACCAGCCGGTCCGCTTGGGCCTCCAGCCCCGCGCGCTCGGGCCGCGCCTCGAGGCGCCCCAGCAGCGCGCGCGCCTGTCCCACGAACTCGACCTGCTCGCGGTACTCGCCCTCGTCCAGAACCTTGCCGTCCTGCACCGCGCCCGAATAGTCCACCGCCACGTAGTCCAGGATGTGGAGGATCAACTGCGCGGGATCGGGCTCGGCGCCCGGCGGGGCCTGCGCGGTGGCTGGGCTCGCGACCAGCAGCCAGGCGACCGCGACGAGCGCGGCGCGCGGCGCGATGCGGCGGAACGAATCCCGAATGCGCACGCGTCGGCTCCCGCTACGGCGCCCGGTACGCGTCGATGACGCCCCGGATGCGCGCGCGGGCCGCCTCGCGCACCGTGGGATCCGTGAAATCCTTGCCCATGAATTCCTCCTCCACCTCGAACATCTTGACGAAGCGAGGAGGCTGGCCAGGCGGCGTCCGCTCCACGAAGGGGCCGGCGCCGTTCAGCACGCCGTCCCAGGTCGCCCGGAGCAACTCCCAGAAGGCCGCGCGATCGCGGGAGAACGCCGCGCCCACCGCACATTCCCCCTCGGGCAGCCGGACGTACCAGGTCTTGCCGAGCTCGCGCACGAGGGGGGTGCGGACGCCCTGGGCATGAAGCGTCTTCACGTTGTTCTGCCGCTCCAGAAAGCTCGAGCCGTAGGCCACGATGCGCGTGCGACGGTCCAGCGCCTGATAGTCGGAGCGGCCCATGTCGCGTGTCTCCCGTCCGGGCACGGGGGCGTAGCTGTCGCACGACCATTCCGGATAGCCGCCGGCGGTCCACGCCCCCGCGCACTGATAGCGCGGGCCGTCGTCGAGATTGGTGACCCGCCGCGTCCAGAGATGGGGCGTGGCCCGGAGATCGCGCGGCTGCCAGATCTGCGGCCCCGTGAAGTCGTAGAGGAAGGGCGCGTCGAACTCCCAATCCTCCGACTGATGGCGAAGCACGCTATCCATCCGAACAGTTCCGTCGAGGTCGGCGGCGAAGAGGATGCGCTGGAGCCAGATGCGATTCGGCGCGATCTGCTCAGCGGTGATCCATTCCTTCACCGACTTGTCCCGGTTGACGTCGTAGACGCGCGGATCCCGCGTGTAGCCGGGGCGGAGGCTCTCGACCTCGACGAAGCTGTAGTCCACGAGGAAGCACCCGGTGAGGCTCCGGATCGCGGCGAGCCCACGCTCGCGCAGGTCCTGGACGTCGGCCAGCGCCGCGGTGCCGAGCGCCAGGAGCAGGGCGAGCGAGCCGACGAGCGCACGCATGTAGTTAGTTATACCTAAGGTGGCGGCAGCGTCAACGTGAAATGTCCCCCGTCGACGCCCGCGGGCGGCCGTCAGATCTGCGAGTAGCCGCTGCCCCGGCTGTCGACGCCGCGCCCCCGGGCCTCGGCGATCCAGCCGTGCTCCTTGAGAATCTCCTGGCTGTAGGTCACCCGTCCCGTGATGCGCGCGCACGGCTCGGTGGCCAGAATGAGGGCGGCCCGGGCCATCAGGATGGGCGGCTCACCGCGCGGATCGTCCATGCTGCGCACGAGCTTGTGGTGCACGGTGCCGGGGGTGGGCACCACCTGCGACGGCGACACCGCGGTGACGGAGACGCCGTGCGGGTAGACCTCGCGTGCCAGCCCCTGGGTGAAGCGCTCGAGCGCCGCCTTCTCCGCCCCGTAGCAGGTGCCGCCGGTATAGCGCTCGGGCTCGGGATAGGGTCCGCGTCCGGGGCCGATGGCCGAGCCCGAGGAAATGTTCACGATGCTGCCGCGGCGGCGCGGGATCATGTCCTCCAGCACGAGCTTGGAGAGGACGAATGGCGCGTGGACGTTCACCGCCCACGAGCGCAGCCACTTGTTGACGGGGTAGTCCTTGACCTCGATGAAGTAGGTCAGCGCGGCGTTGTTCACCAGGACGTCGATGGGACCATAGGCGTCGCGGGCGGCCCGGACGAGGCGGGCGCACTCGTCCGGCTCGGAGATGTCGGCCGCGATCGCGGTGGCCTGGCCGCCGGCCGCCGTGATCTCGCCCACCGTGTGCTCGAGCGAGCCGGCCAATGGGTGATCTCCTTCCCGAAGCGTGCGCGCCGCGCAGACCACGCGGCCGCCCTCCGCGGCGAACAGGCGGGCGATGTCCGCGCCGATGCCGCGGCTCGCGCCGGTGACCAGGACGACCTTGCCGTCGAGCTTGCCCATGGCGCCGCACACTCTACCACGTCAGGCGACGAGGTTGACCGGCGCCTCTCCCCGGGCAATGCGCTCGATGTTGCCCGCGATCACGGCGGCGCGCGCGTCCAGCATGCCCTCGGTCCAGCCAGATACGTGCGGCGTCATCAGCACATTCGGCAGCTCGTGAAAGGGCCGGCGTGACGGCAGCGTGGCGCCCGGCGCGGCGGGATAGCGGTACCAGACGTCCAGCGCCGCGCCCGCGATCGTGCCGGCGGCCAGCGCCTCGTAGAGCGCATCCTCGTCCACGATCTCGCCCCGCGCCACGTTGATCACGACGGCGCGGCGCCTCATCCGCGCCAGCTCGCGGGCGCCGATCATCCCGCGCGTCTCCGGGGTGAGGGCCAGCGTGATCGCCAGATAGTCCACGGCGCCCAGGAGCGCGTCGAGCCCCTCCGGCCCCGCGAGCGAGACCAGGCCCTCGGTGCTCGTGCCTCTGGGCTCGCGGCGTATCGCGTGGACGGTCATGTCGAACGCCCGCGCCCGGCGTGCCACCGCCTGGCCGATGCGCCCGTAGCCGAGAATGCCCAGCGTCTTCCCGCCCAGCTCGGGCACGAACGGCGGCGGCGGGGCGTCGTGGGACCACGCGGCGTCCCAGCGGCCGCGCCGCAGATTCGCGTCGACCGAGACGAATCGGTGATTCCAGGCGAGCATGGCGCCCAGCACGTACTCCGCGATGCCCCGCTCATGACCGTAGGCATTGGCGACCACGGCGCCGGGCGGGAGCGCGCGGCGGTCGATGCGATCGACGCCGGCGCCGGGCACCTGGACCAGGCGCAGCCGGGACGCGACGGCGCCCATGGCGGGCGTGAAGGCCAGCGTCACCACCACGTCCACGTCGCCCAGGCGCGCGAGCACCTCGCGCTCGTCGCCCATGACGAGCTCGCAGGGCGTCGCCACGCGGGCCCGCACCGGCTCCACGAAGCACGCCGCGAAGCCGCCCACGAAGGCGACGCGGAGCGGCCTCGCGGATCCGGTCACATGAGCACCATCTGCGTCTGGGTGGTGAGCGAGAGCATGCGCCCCGACGCGTCCGTGATGCGCGTCTGCCACACCTGGGTGCGCTTGCCGCGGTGGAGCGGCGTCGCCTCCGCCTGGACGATGCCGTCGCGGCCCGCCGCGAAGAAATTCGTCTTGGACTCCAGTGTGGTCGTGCCCGCGCCGGGCGGAAGGTTCAGCACGGTGGCGACGGCGCCGATGGTGTCGGCGAAGGCCATCAGGGTGCCGCCGTGGAGCGGGCCCCCGACGGTACGCAGGTCATCCCGAATCGTCAGGCGCGCCACCACGCGCTCCTTGCTCGCCTCGACGAACTCGACGCCGAGCAGCTCGCCGAGCGTGCCCTTCCATCGGGCGCTCAGCTCCTTGGGATCGAAGGTCTCGCTCATCTCGCCGTCCTCCTGGAAGGCATGCTCCGCTGCCCGGGTCACCGTCTCAATTACCTGGGAGGTAATGTCTCACGTTCCGCCCGCGGTGTAGACTCCGCCCATGCCACCGATCCGCGCCGGCCACACGCCCCGCGCCCGCGCGCATCGCCGCGCCCCCCGGCCTCGCGCGGCGCGGCTGAGCCCCTTCGGCACGCTGCTTCGCCAGTGGCGGGAGCGCCGGCGGCTCAGCCAGCTCGGGCTCGCCATGGAGGCTGAGGTCTCGACGCGGCATCTCTCCTTCGTGGAGACCGGCCGCGCCCAGCCCAGCCGCGAGATGGTCCTGCTGCTCGCCCGCGCCCTCGACGTGCCGGCCCGGGCGCGCAACGAGCTGCTCACCGCGGCGGGCTTCGCCCCCATCTACCGCGAACGGGGGCTCGAGGCACCCGAGCTGGCCGACGTGCGCCGCGCCCTCGAGTTCATGCTGCGTCAGCAGGAGCCCTTCCCCGCGCTGGTCCTCGACGGCGGCTGGAACATCGTGCTCAGCAATGGCGGTGCCCAGCGGTTGCTGAGCCTCTACCTGGCCCCCGCGGAGATCGCCGCCCTCGGCCCGCCGAACGCGATGCGGCTCTTCTATCACCCGCGCGGGATGCGTCCCTACATCGTGAACTGGGAGCCCACCGCGGCCGCGCTCATCCAGTGGCTGCACCGCGACGTCATGCGGGGCGTGGGCGAGCCCGAGACGGGCCGGCTGCTGGAGGAGCTCCTCTCCTACCCCGATGTGCCGCGCCAGTGGCGCGTGCTCGATCTGGACGCGGCGCGGGCGCCCTTCCTCGCGGTGGAGCTGGTCAAGGGCGACGTGCGGCTCTCGTTCTTCTCGCTGCTCGCCGGGCTGGGCGTGCCATACGACATCACGCTCCACGAGCTGCGGGTGGAGTGCTTCTTCCCCGCGGATCAGGCGAGCGAGACGCGGCTACGCCGGCTCGCCGCGGACAAGGGCGCGTAGCGCCGCACTAGAGCGCGCCCCAGACTTCTCCTGCGGTTTCAACGCACAGCGCCAGTTTCGCGCGCTGCTGCTCCACGCCGATGTCGTTGCCCTCGACGGTGGACGAGAACCCGCACTGCGGGCTCAGGCCGAGCTGGTCCAGGGGCAGGTACTTCGCGGCCTCGTCGAGGCGGCGCTTGAGGTCGTCCTTGCGCTCGAGCGTGCCCGTCTTGCTCGTCACCAGGCCCAGCACCACGCGCGCCGTCTTCGGCACGTGGCGCAGCGGCGAGAAATCGCCCGAGCGGGCGTCGTCGAACTCGAGGAAGAAGCCGTCGTAGGGCATCTGGGTGAACACGGTCTCGGCCACGCGCTCGTAGCCCCCCTGGGCGCGCCACGACGAGCGGAAGTTGCCGCGGCAGAGATGCGTGCACACCGCGAGGTCGCGCGGCTTGTCGCGAAGGACTTCTCGTACCATTCGGACCGAAAGCGCCAATTGGCGGTCGGGATCGTCGCCCCGGGCCTTGCCCTCCGCCCGCATGGTCTCGTCGCAGAGATAGGCAAGGCTCACGTCGTCGAGCTGGAGATACCGGCAGCCGGCGGCATAGAGGTCGGCGATCTCGGCGCGATACGCGGCGGCGGTGTCGTCGGCGAAGCGGTCGAGGTCCGGATATACGTGGCGGTCGATGTTGGGCTGCCCCACCTGGGTGAGCAGCATCGAGGGCGAGGGCAGCGTGAGCTTCGCGGTGCGATGCACGAGGCTGCGGAGGAACGTGAAGCCGTCGACGAAGATCGGACGGGAGCGCGTCACGCGTGACGTCACGGCCAGGTCCGGGCGCGTGAAGAACAGCTCCCCCGACTTGCCATGGAAGGTGACGGGCAGCGCCTTGCCCTCGCTCGCGAGCCCGGAGAACTGCATGAGGAAGTCCATGTGCCAGGACTTCCGGCGCATCTCACCGTCCGTGATGCCCTGAAGACCCACGCCTTCCTGGAACGCCACCGCGTCGCGGATGGCCGCGTTCTCCGCCGCGGTCACGGCCTCGGCGGTGGCGCGCCCGGCCTCCTTCTCCGCGCGCAGGGCCTTGAGCGAGGCGGGGCGCAGCAGGCTCCCGACATGGTCGGCCCGGAACGGCGGGCGGGCGTCCGGCATGTCGCGGATGGTAGCACCCTTTTCCCTCGCCCCTCGGCCGAGTATGATCGGTGCGGCGCATGCTTCAGCACCAAGCCCTGGCCCACGACACGGCTTCGGTCGCCGGACGGCCATGATCGGGCTGTTCGCGACGCGCCCCCTCTCCGCCCTCGAGCGCGCGGCCGTCGGCCGCGCCGCCGCCGGGCTCGACTTCACCGGCGAGTGCCGGCGGGACGTCTGGGAGGACGAGCACCTGATCGTCGTGCGCGTCCATCACGCGCACACGCCTCCGCTTCCCGCTCTCGTCGACGCCGCGGAGGCGCGAATGATCTTCGACGGGCGGCCGCGCTTCCCCGACGGCGCGGCCCCGGGCGCGGCGGAGCGGTGGGCGGCGATGCGCGAGCGGGAGGGTCTCGCGGCGCTGCCGCGTCTCGACGGCGCTTTCGCCGCCGTCGTGCGCGAGCCGCGCCGGCGCATGATCACGCTCGTCTCGGACCGCTTCAACTCGCGCCCGCTCTTCTACCGCGAAGGGGCGGAGCTGTTCGCGTTCGCGAGCCAGGCGGGCTTGCTCCTGCGCCTGCCGCGAGCCCGCCGCCGGCTCGATCCCGTCGCGGTCATGCAATTTCTCGCGTTCCAGTCGATGGTAGACGAGCGCACGTTCCTCGACGATGTCCGGGCGCTTCCTCCCGCGTCGTCGCTCGAGTATCCCGGCGGACCGCGACCGCCTCGACGCTACTGGTCCTGGCGTCCTCCGGCCGACGACGGGCAATCGGTCGACGCCCATGCCGAGCGCCTGATCGGGCCGCTACAGGAGGCCACCGCCCGCATGGTGGACGACGGGCGCGGGCTCGCCCTCCTCCTGAGCGGCGGACTGGACGCGCGCGCGGTAGTCGCCTGCTCGCCCCGGCCCCTCCCCGCCGTCACGCTCGCGGACTTCGACAACCGCGAAGTCGAGCTCGCCCGCTCGATCGCCGCTTCGCGGGGATTTCCCTTCACCTTCGTCCGGCGGCATCCGGAGCATCACGTGGGCCTCCTGGATCTGGCCGTCGCCCTCGGCGACGGCGCGCACCGGTACGACAACGCGCAGTTCGCCCATCTCCGTTCGGTGCTGCCGTCCGAGATCACCGCGCTCGCCACCGGCTACTCTTTCGACCGTTTTTTGAAGGGCAACTCGCTCCCGAAGCGCCGGAAGCGTCTGCGGGGGTGGCCCCTGCACTGCCACGACCTCCTGCCGCTGCCCGATCTCGCCTCGCGCGCCCTCGCGGAGACCACGCTGGTGGAGCATCCGCACTCGCTCTTCGGCCACGCCCCCATCCGCGATATCCTGCGCGAGCCATATCGCGGCGCGATCGAAGGGGTGCTCCGGGACACCCTCGAGGCGATCCTGCGGCAGCACTGGGACGATTGCCCCGACGTGATCACGCGCTTCGAGGCGGTGTCGTTTCACATGATGCTGGGCCGCTTCCCCGCCTACCTCAACGTCCTCAGCATCCGCCACTTCTTCGAGGACCGGATCCTCACCACCCACAACGCGCTGCTCGATGCGATCGTCGCCACGCCGCCGCGGCTGCGGCTCGACGGCCTCGCCTATCGGCGCGCCATGCGGCGCCTCGCCCCGGACATCTGGCGCATCCCGGACGGCAACACCGGCATGCCGCCGAGCGCGCACCCGCTGCGCCTCTACGCGCGCGAGCGGGCCCAGCTGCTGCGGCAGCGCTACGGCCTGGGCGGCCGCGCGCGGCCGCTGCCCCATCCGACGTTCACCGAGCGATCATGGCCGAACATGGCGGAGATGCTGCGGCACCGTCCCGCGCTCGCGGAGCGGGTGGCGAAGACGATCGCCGATTTCGACGCGCTGCCCCCGGAGATCTTCGACGCCGCCGCCATCACCCGGCTCCTCGAGGCGCACCTCGCCGGGCGCGCCAACCACGTGTGGCTCCTGCTGCTGCTCGTCACCTTCGGCACCTGGCATCGGCGCCATCTGGTGGAGGAGCCGGGCGAGTCGGAGGAGCGGCGGCCGCTCGGGCCGCCGCCGCTCGAGGTGGTCCGCTAGACGCCTACCGCGTGGCGGCCTTGTCGACCGCGCCGTACACCATGTCCCTGATCAGGTTGCGGGCGGCCACCCGCTGCTTGGGCGACTGCATCATGTACACGACGATGAGGTCTTCCTTGGGGTCGATCCAGAAGTACGTCCCGGCCGCACCGCCCCAGTAGTAGTCGCCCACGCTTCCGGGCAGAGATGCCATGCCCGCGTCCCTGCGGACGGCGAAGCCGAGACCAAAGCCATAGCCGGGCCCGGGCCCCGACGCCACACTCGGGCCGAGATGATCGGCCGTCATGTACGCGACCGTCTTCGGGCTCACCAGACGCTTGCCGTTGAGGCTCCCCCCGTTCAGCAGCATCTGCGCGAAGCGCGCGTAGTCGATGGTGGTGCTGACGAGCCCGCCGCCGCCGGACTCCCACTTCTGGACGACCCGCGGATCGTTCAGCTCGGCATTGATTCCGATGCTGCGATCGTTGGCGAAGGGCTCCGCGACGCGCGCGTGCTTCGCCGGGTCGGCCACGTAGAAGGCGGTGTCGCGCATCCCGAGGGGACCGAAGATGCGGGCGCTGAAGAACTCGCCCAGCGTCCGCCTCGACACCACCTCGATCACGCGCCCCAGCACGTCGATGGAATGGCTGTACTCCCACGTGGTGCCCGGCTGATGCATCAGGGGCAGCTTGGCGAGCCGGTCCACATGCTCGGCATTGCTCGGATAGTCCTCCCAGACCTTGGCATCCAGGTATGCCTTCTTCACCAGCCCGGTCCCGAAGATCCCGTACGTGAGCCCCGAGGTGTGGCGCAAGAGGTCCTGGATGGTCATCTCGCGGCGGGCGGGCTCGAGCTCCAGCGTCGGGCCGCCGGCGCCGGGCTTCTCCACCCCGACCTTGAGGCCACCGAGCTGGGGAAGGTACTTGGACACGGGATCGCCGAGCGCGATCTTACCGTCCTCGACCAGCATCATCACCGCGAGCGAGGTGACCGGCTTCGACATGGAGTAGATGCGGAAGATGGCGTCCTTGGTCATGGGCGCGCGGGTCGCCGGATCGAGCGCGCCCATGGCCTCGAACCACGCGATCTTGCCGTGTCGCGCCACCAGCAGCGTCGCGCCGGGGAAGACGCCCTTGTCGATGTCGGCCTTCAGCATGCCGCTGAGCTGCCCCAGCCGCTCGCCGGAGAGCCCGACCAGCTCGGGTTTGACCGGTGGCAGGACCTGCGCCTGTGCGAGTCCCGCGAGGAGGGTCCCGTACAGCAGGAGCGCCACGAGCATCGCGATTCGCTTCCGCATAGATGACCTCCCTGGTCGGTGCGTCAGTCGGATGGGCGCGAGTATCGGCCTGCCGTTCCGCCCGGTCAAGACAGGGCGGCCTTGGTTGACAGGCCGCGGGGGGCCGCCTTAGTCTGGCCCCAAGTCCACCATCGACGGGAGGGCGCGCCGCATGGGCCTGACGTTCACGAAGCTGAACCCGATCTTCGTCGCCGAGGTGAGCCCGGTGGACCTCCGCGCCGCCGACGAGGACACCCTCGCCGAGATCCGCGGCGGCATGGACACCTACGCGGTGCTGGTGTTCCGCAATCAGCCCTTCACGGACGCCCAGCAGCTCGACTTCGCCCAGCGGCTGGACGGCATGCTCCACACCAAGCTCGGCATCAGCGCGCTCCAGAAGAACCGCTTTGGCAACGAGGCGCTCGGCGACATCTCGAACCTCGACGAGAACGGCGAGATCCTTAAATCGGATAACCGCCGCCGTATGTATAGCCTGGGCAATCGCCTGTGGCACACCGACGCGTCCTTCCAGGACCCGCCCGGCCGCTATTCCATGCTCTCGGCCAAGGTCGTCCCGTCCGTGCCCGCCGACACCGAGTACGCCGACATGCGCGCGGCCTACGATGCTCTGCCCGCCGAGCTCAAGGCCACGTGCGAAGGCCTGCGCGTGCATCACTCCATCGCCTACTCGCGCCAGACGCTGGGGTTCGAGTTCTCCGAGACGGAGCAGGACGTCCTCAAGGGCGCGGTGCATCCCCTCATCCGTACCCTCCCGCGCTCGGGCCGCCGCTCGCTCTACGTGGCCTCGCACGCCTCGCGCATCATCGACTGGCCCGTGCCGGAGGGGCGGCTGCTCCTCCGCGATCTCATCGAGCACGCCACCCAGCGCCAGTTCGTCTACCGCCACTCGTGGCGTGTGGGCGACCTCGTCATCTGGGACAACCGCGCCACCATGCACCGCGGGATGCCCTACGACGACAGCCGGCACCGCCGTGAGTTGCGCCGCGTGACCACGCTGGACATTCCCGAGCCCGCGTTCGCCGCTCGGTAGCGCGCCCGCGTGACCGAGCCCGAACACCCCGAACACCCAGCTAGCTCGCTGTCGTCGACGCGCAAGTGGTCGATCACCATCTCGGTGATGCTGATCACGGTCACCCAGATGCTCGACACGAGCATCACCAACGTCGCGCTCCCGCACATGCAGGGCTCGCTCTCCACCAGCGTGGAGGAGACCTCCTGGGTCATCACCTCCTATCTGGCCGCCAACGCCATCATCATCCCCGCCACCGCGTGGCTCACCGGCTACTTCGGGCGCCGCCGCCTCTTCCTCATCTGCGCCTCGGTGTTCACCGCGTCGTCATTCCTCTCGGGCCTCGCGCCCAATCTCGAGTTCCTGGTGGCGATGCGCATCCTCCAGGGGCTGGGCGGCGGGCCGGTGGTGCCGATGGCGCAGGCCACCATGTGGGAGATCTTCCCCCTCAGGCAGCGGGGTCTCGCCATGGCCGTGTGGGGCATCGGCATCATGATGGCGCCCATCCTCGGCCCCACCCTGGGGGGCTGGATCTGCGACAACTGGTCGTGGCGCTGGATCTTCTACGTGAACCTCCCCATCGGCGTGGTGGGCTTCCTGATGGCGAGCGTCTTCCTCTTCGACTCGCCGTACGTGAAGAAGCCGACCTCGGTGGACTGGGTGGGCGCGGTGCTCATGGTGGTGGGCTTCGGGTCGCTGCAGCTCATGCTCGACCGCGGCGAGCGCTCCGACTGGTTCGAATCGGGCGGCATCACCACGCTGCTACTCCTCGCCGTCTTCGCCATCCTCGCCTTCCTCTACCGCGAGCTGACGGCGGACGAGCCCATCTTGAACCTCACCGTGTTCAACGACCGAAATTTTGCCGTGGGCTCCGTCGTCATGGCCGCCGTCGGCTTCTGCTTCTTCTCGAGCACGGTGCTGCTCGCCCTCTACACCCAGAAGGTCATGGGCTACGACGCGTGGACGTCGGGGACGGTACTCGCCCCGGGCGGGATCGGCAACATGCTGGCGCTGCTCATCTCCGGCCGGCTCGTGCAGCGCATGGACCAGCGCCTGATCCTCGGCATCGGCTGCGCGCTCAACCTGATCTCGTTCCTCCTCATGACCCAGGTCACGATGGGTATGGACTACTGGGCGCTCGCCTTCCCGCGCTTCGTCCAGGGCCTCGGCCAGGGCTTCACGTTCGTGCCGCTCCAGACTCTGGCGCTGGCCACCGTGCCGATGGCGCGCCTCTCCAACGCCACCGCCGCCTACTCGGTGGTGCGGAACTTCGGCGGCAGCATGGGCATCGCGCTCGCCACCACCCTCCTGGCGCGACGCAGCCAGTACCACCAGTCGACGCTGGGCGCCCACGTCACCGCGTTCGATCCCGAGACGGCCGCGCGCCTCCAGCAGTGGACGCGGCATTTCATCGCCCAGGGCATGGACGGCTTTACCGCCAAGCGTCAAGCCGTGGCCATGCTCTACCGCGACACCACCGACCAGGCCCAGGTGCTCGCCTACGGCGACGCCTACGTGATCCTGCTCATCCTCTTCGGCGGCATCATCCTGCTGCTGCCGTTCATGCGCCGTGTGCGCGTCGACCAGACGGGACCGAAGTCCGCCTCGTCCCCGGCCGCCGCGCCCCACCACGCCATTCCCGAGCCCGCGGACTGACCATTCCCTGCGATCCAGACCCAAGGAGACCACCGTGCCCAAGGGACTCACCGCCGTCCTGCTGCAGCCGGGGAAGCCGCTGGCCCTCGAGATGCTGCCCACGCCCGAGGTCGAGCCGGGCGGGCTGCTGGTCAAGAACACCGCCGCCGCCATCTGCGGCTCGGATCTCCACTACTGGCGCAACGACGGGAACTACTCCGGTCCCGACATCCGCCGCGTTCCCGGGCACGAGTTCACCGGCGTGGTGGCGGCGCTGGGCAAGGGCGTGCAGACGGACTCGCTGCGCCGGCCGCTCAAGGAAGGCGACCGCATCGCCTTTCCCTTCTTCAACCCCTGCAACCGCTGCTACTGGTGCATCCGTGGTGAGCATCACGCCTGCCCCCACCGCCAGCGCAAGAGCAATCAGTTCACGCTGAACGAGTATCCCTACTGCGACGGCGGCTACGCCGAGTACTACTATCTCCCGCCCGGGCACTATGCGTTCAAGGTGCCGGACGAGCTGCCGGACGACGCCATCCCGCCGGTGAACTGCGCCCTCTGCCAGGTGCTCTATGGCCTCGAGTCGGCCGAGATGAAGTTCGGCGACGTCGTGGTGATCCAGGGCGCGGGCGGCCTCGGCATCTACGCGGCGGCCGTTGCCGCAGAGAAGGGCGGAGCGCGCGTCATCTCCATCGACGGGCAGACCCCGCGGCTGGCTCTCGCCCGGCAGTGCGGCGCCACCGACGTCATCGACATGAACGAGTACCCGACTCCCGAGAAGCGCATCGCCCGCGTGAAGGAGCTGACGGACGGCCGCGGCGCCGACGTGGTCGTGGAGGTGGTGGGCATCGCCGCGGCCACCGTGGAAGGTCTCAACATGGTGCGCCTGAACGGAAAATACGTGGACATCGGCAACATCGTGCCCCAGACGGTGACCTTGCCCGCCACGCTCGTCATCACCAACCAGATCAAGTGGCTGGGCGTCACCCACTACGACCCGTGGATCATCCCGGCCGCGCTCGACTTCCTCGTGCGCACGAAAGCGAAGTACCCCCTCTCGTCGCTCGTCTCCCACAGCTTTCCGCTCAAGGACATCAACAAGGCCTTCGAGATGGCGGAGTGGCAGGGGAAGAACACCGGCACCGCCGCGACGCGGGTGATCCTGAAGCCGTAGCCCTCCGCGCCGCGTTAGCCCTTTTACTTCGCAAACAGGCCTTCGCCGAAGCGGACGTCGACCACAATCGGCACGCTCACTTCGTTCCGGGTCCGGAGGACGGTGAGGTGGCGGGCGTGCGATGACCATTGGGTGTCGGCGACGGAATCGCGCCACCCCGAAACGGACACGTCGCGCACCGTGGCGGTCTTCGCGATCTCCACGAGGAGCGCGGTTCTCATCGGCCAAGATCTCGGGTCTTCGAGTCCGATCACGGCGTAGCGGCCGTCGGGACTGGTCTTCGCCCACTTCGTCTCCGCCGGAAATGCCGCCGCCCGGGTCCGAGCTGTCTCCCGTGCTCGGTCTTCGCGGGCTCTCATCTCCCTGTAGAATTGCAGGAGCGCGGGTGACCCCTCAGCAGCGGCCAGGGTCGAAAGCGCTCTCGCGGTCATCTGGACAGGCGAGACCTCGTAGGTCGTGAGCCGTGGCGTGGTGAGCTCGCGATCTATGATCGAGATCCGGAAGTTGCACTCCGGCTGCGACCGAGGAGACTGCGACTGAGCGCTCGCATCACCGGCGATGACGAGGGTGAGGGTCGCGAGAGGCGGCCCAGAGGCGCCGCGTGGGGCTCGACCTACGCCCGGCGCACCGACACCGACGTGTCGTGGAACACCGCCCCGCCCTTCGGCCAGCCGGGGTCCGCGCTGGTGAGAGCGTTGATCCCGATGCCGCGGTCGAAGCGGGCGTTGGGCCAGATTCCCTCGACCACCACCACGCCGCGCTGCTGACCGCCCTTTGCCCTGGCGTGGACGAGCACCTCGCCGCGCTCGTTGGCGAGGGCGACGAGGTCGCCGTCGGCCACACCCAGCGCCGCGCAGTCGTCGGGATGGAGCAGCGCAGTGGGGCGGCGCTCGCGCGCGATCGAGGACGGCGTCTCCGAGAAGGTGGAGTTGAGGAACCCGCGCGCGGGCGCGGCCACCAGGCGGAAGGGCCGCTCGGTGGTGGCGCGGTCGATCACGTCGAAGTGATCGGGCAGGACGGGCATCTCCTGCCATCGGCCGCCGAAGCGCTTCCAATCGCCCTTGAAGTGAAAGCGCCGGTCGGCAGTGGGGAAGCCGTCCAGGAAGTGCGCGGTCTGGAAGGGGAGCGCGCAGTCCTGGCCGCCGCGCTGCCAGTTGGTCTCGGCGTCCCACATGCCGGACTTCCGGAGCGTGGCATCCATGATCCCCCACGCCGTCATCGTGAAGCCCGGGTGCTTGGCGCCGAGCCGGCGGGCCAGCTCCGCGATCACGTAGTGGTTCTCACGGCACTCGCCGGGCGCTTCGATCACCTTCTTCGCCACCTGGAAGTAGGTGTGGCCGCTCGCGGTGTAGAAGTCGTCGTGCTCGAGGAACATCGTGGCGGGCAGCACGATGTCAGCGAAGGCGGCGGTCTCGGTCAGGAACTGCTCGTGCACGCAGAGGAAGAGATCTTCGCGGGCCAGGCCTTTGTGGACGAGATGCGTCTCCGGGCACACCATCGCGGGGTTGGTGTTCTGCACGAGCATGGCCGTCACGGGCGGGCCGCCCAGCAGCGCCTCCTGGTCGCCCGTGAGGATCGGACCCAGGCGCGACTGGTCGAGGGCGCGGATGGACTTGTTCTCGAGGTCGAGCCCCTCGATGAGCGAGCGGTCGAGGCGGTAGAGGCCGGTCTGGCCGTACACGGCACCGCCGCCCTCGTATTGCCAGGCGCCGGTGACCGCAGGCAGGCAGGACACCGCGTGGAGATTGGCGGCACCGTTCCGGGAGCGGCTGAACCCGTGGTGGAGCCGGATGAAGGAGCGCTTCGTCCGACCGTACAGGCGCGCGAAGCCGACGATCTCCTCCACGCCGAGCCCGGTGATCGCGCTGGCCCACTCCGGGGTGCGCGTGCGCACGTGGGCGGCCAGCTCATCGGGGCAATCAGTATAGGCGCGGAGGTAGGTCCAGTCCGCGTACCCTTCCGCGAACAGCACATGCATGACCGCGCAGGCGAGGGCGCCGTCGGTGCCCGGCTTCACCGCGAGGTGGATGTCGGCCTTCTCGGCGGTGCCGGTGCGATAAGGATCGACGACCACGAGGGGGGCGCCGCGCCGCCGCGCGCGCATCGCGTGCTGCATGACATTGACCTGCGTGTTGACGGGGTTGCCGCCCCAGATGATCACGAGATCGGTGTGCTCGTCGACCTCCCGGAAGTCCGCGCCGCGCTTGTCCCCGACGCCGGCGGCCCAGCCCGCGTCCGACAGCGCCACGCAAATCGTGGAGTACCAGCGCGAGTAGCCCATGGCGTGCCGCAGGCGGTTGATGCCGTCGCGCTGCACCAGGCCCATCGTGCCCGCGTAGTAATAGGGCCACACCGTCTCCGGCCCGTAGGTCTTGGCCTGGCGGATGAAGGCCTCCGCGACCGCGTCCAGGGCCTCGGCCCAGTCGATCCGCTCGAAGCGACGTGTACCCTTCGGCCCCACGCGGCGCAGCGGATAGAGCAGCCGGTCCGGGTGATGCACACGCTCGGCGTAGCGCCCCACCTTCTCGCAGATGACGCCGTCGGTGTAGGTGTTCCGATGCGAGCCCCGCACGTGCCCGATGGTGCGCTCGTCGATCTTCTCGACCTCGAGCGCGCAGGTACTGGTGCAGTCGTGCGGGCAGACGGAGGGCACGATCTCGAGCCGGGGCGAGCGTGCGATGGCCATGCGGCTATTCTAGCGTAGCGGCGTGGCCTAGCCCATCAGGAGGCTGCCGGGCACCTCGCGCCCCATGGCCTCGATCTCGTCGCGGGTCACGCCCTTGGCGGCGAGGGCGGCCACGAACATCTGAAGGCCATCGACCGGCGTGGGATTGCCGCTCTGACCGAGGTCGGTGCCGAGCACGAAGTGGCGCGCGCCCACCGCCTTGACGGCGGCGGCGGTCTCGGCCACCTCGACCCTGGCCGAGTGGCGCAGGAACTCGAGCGGGGCGTCCGGGCCGGTGAGCATGCCCAGCGCGCAGAGCTCCATCTTGGCGTCCATGGCGGCCGCCTTCTTCATCTGCGCCACCGTCATGCCCACCACGTCGAACTGCGCGTGGGTGACCACGATGCGGTCGCAGCCCGCCTCGCGCGCCGCCTCGATGATGGCCAGCGCCTGCTCCCCCGAGGAGTGGCCGGTGTGGACGACCAGGCGTTGGCGCGCGCACACCGCGAGCACCTCGCGCACCTCGGGCAGCACGGCGCCGCGGTCGTCGACCACCCGAATCCCGGCCGGCGCCGTGCCCGCGCGCCTCACGTGATTGTCGGCGTCGAAGGTGGGGAACCACACCACCCGGCCGTAGCGTCCTTGCATGCGCCACATCCACTCCGCCGCCTGGGCATTGATTCCCCCCACCGCCCGGTTCAACACCACGCCGCCGAAGATCTTGATGCCAGGCACGTGCTTCCGGGCGAGCCAGGCGCGGTCGGCGGTGTGGGTGACGTGGTTCTTGAACACGATGGCGTCCATCTGGCGCGATGCCGCCAGCGTGGCCAGCTCATCGTCGTCCACCGCGCGGCCGAAGATGTCGGGCGCGGCATGTGTGTGGAAGTCGATGAGGCCGCGGATCGGGCTCACCAGCGGCGGGGGCGGAGAATAGCCCTGCACGCCGGTGTTGGCGTCGGCGGCGGCTCCCGCTTTCGCGCCGCCTCCGCCGCTTCCGCCCGGGCCGCCCCGCCCGGACCGCGAGCCCCCGCCGCGGTCGCTGCCGCCGTGCGACCGCCGCGCCGCGCGCGCGACGGCGTGTGGCCGATGCGCGAGGTCGCAGCCGCAGAAGAGAGGACGCGGTACCACCGCCGTGGTCTCGAGCCGGTCGATCACGGACCGCGATGATACACGATTGCCGGCACGGTCGCCCGGCCGAGCGACGTCACCACGGCGCAGCGAGGCTCGATGGAATCGGGGGCGACGAGCGGGTCTGTGGCGTTTGCCCGTGCAGCGGGGCATAGCCATCCCAGCGCCAGTCGAGGAAGCGGTCAAGGTAGAGCTGACCCCGGGCGTCGATGCCGCTCGCAAGGACTTCGTGAGTCCCGATGGCCACGAGACCGGTAATCTCGACGGAGGGACCCACCAGCGCCTCCGTCCGCCATGCGAGCGGGGCCACCGGCGTCCTCCCCGTGAGCTCGCGAAGCACGTCTCGCGACGCGGCGCCGCTTCGCGCCGTGAAGAGACCGCCGTGGCGCGCTTCGCCCAGCACCAGCAGGCGCGTGGGCCCGAGCGCTGCCAGCGCCAGCTTGCCCGCGGCGAGACCGACGATCTCGGTGAAGGGCGGCACGTTCCCGCTCGATCTCGGACGGGCCACGGTGACCTCTTCGGACACGAGGTGACAGTGGAACACTCGACCCGTCCCCTCCTCGGCAACCACGAGGTCCATCGTGCCGTCGCCCCAGGACGAGACCGCGAGAGCGTTGAAGGCGATCGGGCTCACCAGGAAGTCGCCGCCCACCTGCTGGCCGGCCTCCCACTGACCGCCCCGGAACCGCCAGCGCGATACCTTGCCCTCCGTGACTGCCAGAAGCTCGAGTCGGCCGGCACCGGCGCTCAGCAGCGCGGGGGGCGCCTGAACCGACGTGGCGTCCGGTATAGTCGGGCCGGCCTCCCATCGGCCGAGCCGGTATCGCCAATGTCTCAAGGTCCGATCGAGGCCCAGCGCCACCACCTCGAGCTGACCGCCGAGCGCCACCGCCGCCGGCCGCGCGTTGGAGACGATGCCGGGACGCTCGTCCACCCGAACGTCGAGCGGACGTACGCCGTCGAGGTACCGGACATGATGGAGCCGCTGATCCTCCCCGAGGTACAGCACGTCGAGTGTTCCGGGCCCGCTGATCAGCGCGGTCGGCTCGGACTGATACCGCGCGCGGCCCACGGCCGGTCCACCCGTGAAGGCGGCCGGGACACGGCTCCCCACGAGCGCACGGCGTAGACCGGTGTCCGAGCCCACGACCAGGAGGTCGGCGTGTCGATCGCTGAGGGCGAGCGCGGGACGGCCTACGACCGCGGGCCCAACAATGGCGTCCCACCCGCGCCACTGGACGGTGACCCACGGAGCCCGCCCCCACTGCTGCGCGGAAAAGCTGTTGTCGAACATCGAGCGCGGATCGGCGGCGGCGTGTCGGCCCGGCCATCCCGCGCCCAGCACGTGAACGCGACCCATGCTCGACACCGCGGCCGCCACCGGCGCCCCGACCCGGACGAAGGGACTCACCCCGGATCGCACGAGGGGCAGGCCCACCGGCTGCCAGCCCTGCCACCCCATCGAATAGCGGCGCCCGTCTACTTCGCCCGCCGCCGGCGAGAAGTGATTGTGGAAGAGCTGCTGATCCCCCCCGGCGACGAACATTTCGACGCGCCGATGACCGGAGCAGGCGAGCGTCGGATCGTCGGCGGGCGTCACCCCGCTCACCAGCGACCATGCCGAGGCGGAGAGCCCGGCGGCTCCCTCGTCGGCGCGGAACGGGTCGAGGGTCGCGGACACGGTCTGATGCACGATCGAGCCATGGGCTCGGCTGATATACGCCACGTCCACGCGTCCATCGCCGCAAGCTGCCGTCGCCAGGGCGCCGCGAACCCCCTGGCTCGCGAGCTGCTGCACCGCGCCCCAATACCCGGTCTCGAGGTCGAACGCGATCCCGAAGAGTCGCGCCCCCTGATCGACGAAGAGGAGCAGGAGCTTGCTGCCCGACTGCGCGAGCGCGGGATCGCGGAGCGGCGGCACCGGCGCGGCGCCTCGCATGGGCACCGGGCGGAGGCTCTGCCACGATCCGTCGACACGCCGCACGTGCTGCAGGCGGCCGTCCGTCGCCACCGCGACCACCTCGAGCTGGCCGGGGGCGGTGGCGAGGAGGGCGGGCCGGCGCGCGTCGAGCCGCATCGCCGAGCCTGGGTCTGGAATCGACACCTCGGACCACGCGCCCTCGCGATGGCGGACGTGTCGGAGTCGTCCGGACGCGTCGACGGCCACCGCGTCGAGGCGGTCGGCGCCGCTTCCGACCAGCGCGGGATCGGCGGCGGCCAGCGCGTCGGCCGCGATCGCGGCGAAGCCGGTCCACGCGCCGTCCACACGACGCCCGTGATGGAGCTGGCCCGACGGCGAGCGCACCACGGCGTGGAGCACCGGCTCCGGCGCGTCGGGACGGACGAGATACGAGGCACGAAGCCGCGTACGGACGATGCCGCCGGTCCAAGGCTCGCGGCGCAGACGCAGCTCCGGCACGGCGAAGCGATCGTAGGAGAGAAGGCGGGTGACGTCCACGGGGGCCGAGAGCGGAGGCCCGAGGAGATCCGCCACCCTCCGCGTGATCTGGCGGTCTGGAATGCCGGAGATGTTGATGGAGCCGGGCCCTGGTGTCGCGACGAGGCGGACCATGGTCCCCTGGGGATGGGGGGCGCCGAGGCGCAGCGTGCCGCTCAGCCGATAGTCGTTGACGTCGAGCGACACCGACAGCGGCTGGTCCACGTCGGGGACCTTGAGCGAGCCTCCCGCGGTCGCACGCACGCGCAGCATGAAGGCGATCTCGCCGGCTCCGAGGTCGAACCGGAACACGGGCGGGTCCAGCACCTCGAGGCGTAGGCGGCGAAGGCTCGTGAGGCGGGCGCCCAGCCGCTCCGCGAGCCGGCCGAGCTCCGGTCCGATCCAGGGCCCGAGCTCCCGCTGCATTTCGTCCGCGGCCCGATCCATCATTTCGGGGGCGAAGCGAAGCGCGCCGCGCTGGCGGAAGACCTCACGCAGATTGCTCGAGCTGATCCTGGGCACCCCGTCGACCATGGCGAAGTCGATCTGCACGACCGCCCCGCGCCAGGTGGCCAGCGCGTCATTCGCCGCCTCTTCGGTGCCGAGCTGCTGCGTATAGCTGGCGACGTCGTAGCTGGTCAGATAGAAGGCGGGCGAGCAGCCGCTCAACACGAGCCCGAGCAGCGCGAGACCGACCGCCTTCTTCATGGCGACCGCTTGAGGGTGAACTGGACCCAGAGCCATGTGTTGCCGTTTTGCTGCTGCACCGCTTCCGGGAGCTGCGCGACCACCTCGGGACTGAGCTCCACCGTCCACGGCATCGTCGCGGCGCCTGCTTCGGTCTCGTTGACCCGGTAGGCCGGGGTGAAGAACGTCGCGCGATCCTCGGGCCGGCAGCGCAGGCCCGCCGAGCTCACTCGCTCCATCCCGAAGTCGATGTCGCCATCATCGGCGAGCGCGTCGGCCTCGCACGTGCGGCGCGTTCCTTCGGCGTCGCCGGCACGGACGGAGAGGGGCTTGACGACGCGGAACATCGCGTCCATCGGCACATTGCCGGCACATTCATCGCCATCGGGGTCCGGGCCCACCCCGTTGTGGAGGCCCGTGCACGTGGCCTGGAACACGCGCACCTGGGCGACATGGAGCCGCGGGTCAAAGGCCTCCTTGATCCGGCCGTCGCGTGCGGGCTCGCGCCACGTCCAGGTGGACGTGTCCGGCACCCGGATCAGCCGACGCAGCGGCAGGGTCACACCGCCCGGCTGGACCTGGATGAGCGTGCCCGCGTCGTCCATCGACGGAACGAGCGCCGCCGAGTCCGGAAACTGCAGGCTGGCGAAGTAGCTCGCCGTGACCGGCGGCAGAAAGACGGCCGCGGCCTGGTCGCGACAGCCCGAGGCGTAGGGAAACCTCGTGACCGGCTCGAAGTCCCGGGACATCAGCGCCCGGCGTGTGACCGCGACCTCGGGCAGCGCCGTGAGCACGCCGGACCGTTCATCCTCTCCGCACCGGTTCGGCACGGCGCAGAGGTCACACGCGGGGCCCGTCGTGATCTTCTGCCAGCGCACGGTCACGTGCGGGTCCTCCGCCGTCCAGTACCGCACGACGGCGGGGAGACTCGCCCGGGAGGTCACGAAGTCCGGCTCCATGGTCACACCCTCGAGCAGGATCTGCCCCTGTCCAGCGGGAAGGTACCCGACCGATTGACAGCCGAGCTGGGCGAGGGCGGCCAGAGCGAGGAGGAGACGGCGCGCGACGACGCGTGGGCCGAACGAGGGTACCGGGACCGGCTTCATGCCGCGGGGACTATCTCACAGCGGCTCGGGGCGCACCAGATCGGTGCCACCCTCGGTCCCCGCCGTCTGCCCGGCGCCCACATGGATGTCCGCGCCGTTGCTCCAGGTGCTAGTATTCCGGCCGCATGCGCACGATGCGGCTCGAGATCACGGACGAGGTGGCCCGACTCACCCTCGACCGCCCCGATGTCCTGAACGCCGGCAACCGGGAATGGGTGCGTGATCTCGGCGAGGCGGTGTCGCGCATTGGCGACGCGCGAGGCGTGCGGGTCGCGGTGATCACGGGCGCCGGCCGCGCCTTCTGCACCGGCGTGGACCTGGGCGCGCTGGCGCGCGGCGAGTTCGGCTTCCCCGACTTCCGCGCCTGGGAAGACGCCATGGTGACCATCGAGGACATGAACACGGTATTCGTGGCCGCCATCAACGGGCACGCGTTGGGCGGGGGGCTGCAGCTCGCGCTGGTCTGCGACTACCGCCTGGCCAGCGACGCGGCGCTGATCGGGCTGCCCGCGGTAAAGGAGGGGCTGATCCCCTCCCTCGCGCTCTATCGCCTGCCGCGTCTGGTGGGTCTGGCCCGCGCGCGCGAGCTGATCCTGCTGGGCGAGAACATCAGCGCCCGCGAGGCCGAGCGCCTGAACGTCGTGAACCGCGTGGTGCCGGCAGCGGAGTTCGCGGAGGCGGTGGAGAGCACCGTGAAGCGCTTCCTCGCGCTGCCCGCCACCACCGTCCGCGCCAGCAAGCGCCTCACCGGCCTCGCCTTCGATCTCGACCGCGACCCGTTCCGCGAGCGCATGAACACGGCCCTCGAGCCGATGCTCGACTCGCCCGAGCACAAGGCGGCGATGGCAGCGTTTCGCCACGGGCGGCCGGCGCGCCCGGAGGTCCCATGAGCCCGACCATTGCCACGCCGCGCATCCTGCCCACCTCCGTGGTCGGCAGCCACGGCCTGCCTGGCTGGGTGTGGCTGGCCCGCGAGGCCATGGAGGCCGGCCGCATGGGCGCCCTCGACGTGCGCGAGCTGATGGAGGATGCCACCCAGGTGGCCATCCTGGACCAGGAGCGCGCCGGGGTGGACGTGGTCTCCACCGGCGAGATGATGCGCGTGCGCTTCATCATCGGCTTCTACGACCGCATCACCGGCATCCGCCCCCTGCCCCCGCCGCGACAGCTCGGCCAGCCGCTCTGGGACACCAACACGCCGTTCGAGGTCACGGAGAAGATCGCGGCGCCGCGCGGCCTCGGCATCGTCGAAGAGTTCCGTCTCGCCCGTGGCCTCACCGACAAGCTGATCAAGGCCACGGTGCCGGGCCCGTACACCCTGCTGGTGCCGCTCAAGCTCGGCGGGGGCTACCGTGACAAGGAGACCCTTCTCGCCGACCTCGTCGCCATCGTCAACGCGGAGTGCCGGGCGCTGGTGGCAGCCGGCGCCACCTTCATCCAGATCGACGAGCCCCATCACGGCATGTACTCCGGCTCCGTGCACGAGGTGGCCAAGGGCGTGAATCGCGCGGTGGACGGCGTGGACGCCAAGATCGCCGTGCACGTCTGCTTCGGCAACCTCTACGGCCGCCCGTTCAGCGCGGTGCGCGACTACCGGAACGTCTTTCCCACGCTCCACGATCTTCGCTGCTCGCAGATCGTGCTCGAGTTCGCCAACCGCGGCATGGAGGATCCCGCGCGCTGGAAGGACTTCCCGCGCGACAAGGAGCTGGGCGCGGGCGTCATCGACGTGAAGGCCTTCAAGTCGGAGACCGCGGAGGACGTGGCCGAGCGCATCCGCGCCTTCCTGCCCCACATCCCGCCCGAGCGGCTCTGGCTGAACCCGGACTGCGGCTTCTGGGAGACGCCGCGCTGGGTCGTGCGGCAGAAGCTCACCGCGCTCTGCGAGGGGACACGGCGCGTGCGCGCGGAGCTGGGCGGCTAGCGCGCGTCCCGTGGACGGCCCCTCGGCGGTGATGCTCCTCGGGGCGGGTCTGGCCGGAGGCGTGGTGACCGCGATGGTCGGGGGCTCCTCGCTGATCACCTTCCCCGCACTGCTCGCCGCCGGACTCCCGCCCATCGTGGCCAACGCCTCCAACACGGTGGCCCTCACGCCGGGGAATTTCGCCGGCGGCCTGGCCGACCTCGAGCGGATGCCGCGCTGGGACCGCTCGTTTCTGGGTCTGATGGCGGTGGCCGTCGTGGGCAGCGCGGCGGGCGCGGCGCTGCTCCTCGCCACACCGGAGAGGGCCTTCACCGCGCTGGTGCCCCTTCTCATCGGCTTCGCCACCCTGCTCTTCGCCCTGTCGAACCGGATCCGTGCGCGCCTCGCGTGGGGAAAGGACGGCGGTGGGCACTGGACCTCCGGCCCCGTGCGTCTGCTTCTGTTCGCCCCGGTGGCCGTATACGGTGGCTACTTCGGCGCCGGCATGAGCGTGATGCTCCTCGCGCTCCTGGCGATGACGCTGGAGGCCGACTTCCGTGCCATCAACGTGCTGAAGAACCTGCTCTCCGGGCTCACCAGCCTCGTCGCGGTGGTCGTGTTCGTCTCGCAGGGCGTGGTCGCGTGGCTGCCCGTCGCGGTCATGATGGGGGGCGTGCTGGCGGGCGGCTTCCTGGGCGGACGGCTCGTGCGCGTGCTGCCGCCGCGCCTGCTGCGCAGCGTCGTCATCACGGTGGGCACGGTGCTCACGGTGGTCTACGCCTGGCGCTACTGGGCCTCTTGACAAGGCACGGGGCCAGACTTACAAACAGTTCGAATTCGAACCATGGCGACGCGCTACCCTGGCAGCCCCGCGGAGACGGCGGCCCTCGACGCGTACATCAAGCTCATGCGCGCGGCAGAGTCGCTCACCGCGCGGGTGGGCGGCGTGATGGCGGGGGCCGGGCTCACCATCGGCCAGTTCGGCGCGCTCGAGGCCCTGCTCCACCACGGGCCCCTCTGCCAGCGCGAGCTGGGCGAGAAGCTCCTCCGCAGTGACGCCAACACCGCCGTCGTGGTGGGCAATCTCATGCGTCGCGGGCTGGTCGGGCGCACGCGCCGCAAGGACGACCGCCGCTATCAGACCGTGGCGCTGTCCGAATCGGGCCGGCGCCTCATCACCGACATCTTCCCCCGCCACGTGGCCGGGCTCGTGCGCGAAATGGGCATGCTCTCGCGAGACGAGCAGGAGCTGCTGGGGGGACTCTGCCGTCGCCTGGGCCTCCCCGAGGAAGCCCGCGACGAGCGCACAGGAGGCGAACGATGGAACACAAGACCCGCTTCGGATCGCTCCAGGACTATGCCAAGGGCGGTGTCGAGGTCATCAACGACGATGCGCGCAACTACGTCTTCTCGAACGTCTTCGACGTGGCTTCTCGATCCAAGCCATACGAGAAGGTCGCCGTCGGCAAGAACATCGAATACGTGATCGAGGCGATTCGCGCCGAGGGCACCTCGGGCTGGCGTGCCCCCGCGCAGGACGAGTTCGCGCTGGTGATGGACGGCGAGGTGGAGATCCGCCTGCTGAAGCTCGACAAGCCCGCCGGCGCCGCCAAGGGCTCCGTCGCCATCCCCGGCACACCCGCGGGCAAGAAGATGGGCGTGGTGCGCGCCCGGCGCGGCCACATGACGCTCCTCCCCGTGGGGAGCGCCTATCAGTTCCACGCCGCCAAGCCGGGCGTCGTTCTGCTCCAGACCGTCGCCGGAGCCGACACCGTCGAGAAGTGGGCCGACATTTGCCAGACCGCGCCGCGGCCCGGCCGCTAGGAGGGAAGGCATGAGCCAGAGCACGAGCAACGTTCCCGAGATCGGCTCCATCGAGCCCAATCGGCATGGCTACCGCACCTTCACGCTGGGCGACTTCGGCTTCAGCCGCGACGAGTACTTCGTGCAGATCGCGTGGCCGAAGGGGAGCCACCTGATCGCCGCCGACGCCTTCCTCCGCGCCCTCCAGCGCGACATCGCCTGGGGCTTCTTCTACGGCATCGTGAACTTCGACGCGGTGGTGGGCACGATGAACCACTACGGCTCCGTGGACCTCTTCGCGGGCCGCTTCAACGCGCACTACCGCAAGGCGGGGATGGACCACAGCCAGCGCTTCGACACCCCGCTGATCCAGCGCGTGTTCGAGGCCATGCTGGAGGACTGGACCAACAAGACCTTCGATCCCTTCGCGAGCCCCCAGGAGACGGGCAGCGCGTTCGGCCCGAAGAACGGGAGCAACAAGGAAGCGATCACCCGGCATCGCGTCACCGCCAAACGCATGATCGGCGCCCCCGGCGACGAGCCCACCCGCTCGGACGAGAGCGGCTTCCCCATCAACCGCCACTTCAAGGACGTGCCGCAGGACAAGCCGGAGATCCTCACCGAGCCCGGCTTCGAGGGCGAGGTGGTGGCATTCAACCTCTTCGCCTATCTCTCGCGGTCGGACGTGACGTGGAACCCGTCGATCGTGTCCGTGTGCAAGGCGAGCCTCTACTGCCCGACCACCGAGGAGTACATCCTGCCCGTCATCCACGGCAACGACCGCGTGGAGTGGTTCGTGCAGCTCTCGGACGAGATCCAGTGGGAGGTGGAAGACCGCGACACCGGCGCCATGCGCGCGCGGGTGACGATGCGGGCGGGCGACGTCGCCGCGATGCCCGCGGACATCCGCCACCGCGGCTTCTCGCCCAAGCGCTCGATGCTGCTGGTGTGGGAGAACGCCAGCCCCGACCTGCCCGCGCTCTACGCGAGCGGCAAGATGCCGCCCACCCCCGTGCAGTTCTAGGACGGAGAGGAGACTTCCATGGCCGATGTCCCCGCCGTCGCTCGCCGACAATTCTTGCGCGTCGCCTCCGCCGGCACCGCCGCCGCACTGACCGGGCTGCGTCCTGGGTCGGCGCGGGCCCAGAGCGCCGGGCGCGCCATCAAGATCGGCTACGTGAGCCCCCAGACCGGCCCGCTGGCCGGCTTCGGCGAGACCGACGGCTTCGTGGTGGGCGGGATCCGCAAGGCCCTCGGCAAGGGGCTCGGGATCGGCGGGCGCCGACATCCCATCGAGGTACTCGTGCGCGACAGCCAGTCCGATCCCAATCGCGCCGCCGAGGTGGCCTCGCGCCTCATCCTCACCGACAAGGTCGATCTCATGCTGGTGGCGAGCACGCCGGAGACCACCAATCCGGTCTCCGATCAGTGCGAGGTGAACGGCACGCCGTGCATCTCCACGATGTGCCCGTGGCAGCCGTGGTTCTTCGCCCGCGGCGGCAAGCCGGACGCCGGGTTCAAGTCGACGTATCACTTCTTCTGGGGGCTGGAGGACATCATCGGGGTCTTCATCGACATGTGGAGCTCGATCGCGACCAACAAGGTGGTCGGCGCCCTCTGGCCGAATGATGGCGACGGCAATGCCTGGAGCGACAAGGAGCGGGGCTTTCCCCCCGCGCTCGGCAAGGCCGGTTACAAGGTCGTGGATCCCGGCCGCTACCCAAACCTCTCGGACGACTTTTCCGCCCAGATCTCCACGTTCAAGCGCGAGAAGGTCGAGATCGTCACCGGCGTGCCGATCCCCCCGGACTGGACCACGTTCTGGAAGCAGGCCGCGCAGCAGGGCTTCCGGCCCAAGGTGGCGACCATCGGCAAAGCCCTCCTCTTTCCCAGATCCGTGGAGGCGCTGGGCGCGCTGGGCGACGGCATGTCCACCGAGGTGTGGTGGACGCCGCAGCATCCGTTCAAGTCGTCGCTGACCGGCGCCACCGCCGCCGCCTTCGCCGGGGACTACACGCGCGAGACCAAGAAGCAGTGGACGCAGCCGCTGGGCTTCGTCCACGCGCTGTTCGAGGTAGGGTTGGACGTGCTCAAGCGCGCGAAGAACCTCGATGATAAGAGCACCGTCATCGCGGCCATCAGGGAGACCAATCTCAACACGCTGGTCGGCCCCGTGGCCTGGGGCAAGGGCCCGGTGCCCAACGTGACCAAGACCCCGCTCGTCGGCGGGCAATGGGGCAAGGGCAAGAGCTTCCCCTACGACATCACCATCGCGAGCAACAAGAGCGCGCCAAGCATCCCGGTGGGCGACAAGCTCCGCCCGCTCAAGCAGGCCTGAGCCCGACGCCGCTGCTCGCGCTGGAGGAAGTTTCGCGGGCGTTCGGCTCGCTGCAGGTGCTCGATCGCCTGAGCCTCGCGGTGGGCGAGCGCGAGGCCGTCGGCGTCATCGGGCCGAATGGCGCGGGGAAGACCACGGCTCTCAACGTCCTCGCGGGGCGACTCCGCCCCGACCGCGGGCGCGTGACCCTGGGGGGCCGCGACATCACTGCGCTCCCCGCGCATGCCCGCTCGCGCGCCGGCATCGTGCTCACGCATCAGATCCCCCATCCCTTCGAGGCGATGACGGTGTTCGAGAACGTGCTCGTGGGGGCGACCCATGGGGGCGGCCGGCACGAGCGCGAGGCCTACGCCGTCTGCGGCGACGCGCTCGCGCTGGCCGGGCTCGGCGGCAAGGCCAACACCCGCGCGGGGGCGCTGACTCTCCTCGAGCGCAAGCGGCTCGAGCTGGCCCGCGCCCTCGCCACCGGGCCGCGCGTGCTGCTGCTCGACGAGATCGCGGGCGGGCTCACCGAGCCCGAGGTGCTGGCCATGGTGGGCGTGATTCGCGAGGTGCGATCGCGGGGCATCGCCATCATCTGGATCGAGCACATCGTGCACGCGCTCCGCGCCGCGGTGGACCGGCTGGTGTGCATCGACTTCGGCGCCGCCATCATGGACGGGCCGCCCGACGCGGTGATGGGGAGCCCGGAGGTGCAGCGTGTGTATCTCGGGATCGACGTGACGTGAGCCTGCTGAGCGTCCGCGAGCTGTCCGCGTTCTACGGTGACTTCCAGGCGCTGTTCGGCGTGTCCCTGGAAGTCGCCGCGGGCGAGCTGGTGGCGGTGATCGGCGCCAACGGCGCGGGCAAGACCACGCTGCTGCGCGCGCTGGCCGGCGCGGTGCCGGGCGCGCGTGGGGCCGTCGAGCTGGACGGCCGTTCGGTGACGGGCCTTCCCGCGGAGGCGCTGGTGGGCCTCGGGCTGGTGCTGGTGCCCGAGGGACGGAAGATCTTCCCCAGCCTCACCGTGGAGGAGAATCTCCGCGTGGGCGCCTACCGCGGGCGCCCCGGCCCGTGGAGCCTCGCGCGCGTGCAGCGTCTCTTCCCCATCCTCGCCGCGCGGCGGCGCGAGCCCGGCACCAATCTCTCCGGCGGGGAGCAGCAGATGCTGGCCATCGGCCGCGGGCTCATGGCCAATCCGCGCCTCCTGCTCGTGGACGAGATCTCGCTGGGGCTGGCGCCGCTGATGGTGAAGCGGCTCTACGAGGCGTTGACGGCCATCCGCGCCGAAGGGGCCACGTTGATCGTCGTGGAGCAGGACGTAAGCCAGGTGCTGGCCGTCGCCGAGCGCGTCTACTGCCTGCGCAAGGGCGCGGTGTCGCTCGAGGGCGTGCCCGCGCGGCTCGGGCGCGCGCAGCTCGCCGGCGCCTACTTCGGGACCTGAGACGATGGCCTGGGTCGACACCGTGGTGCAGGGCGTGCTGCTGGGCGGGCTCTACGCGCTCTTCGCCACCGGGCTCTCACTGATCTTCGGCGTCATGCGCCTGGTGAACCTGGCGCACGGAGACTTCAGCATTCTCGCCGCCTTCCTCGCCGCCGCCGCGGTCGCCGCGTGGGGCCTGAATCCCCTGCTCGCGCTCGCGCTGGTGGTGCCGCTGATGGCAACGCTCGGCTACGGGCTCCAGTGGCTCGTGCTGGATCGTCTGCTCGGCCGCGGCGTGCTCCCCGCCGTGCTGGTCACGTTCGGCTTCTCGGTGATCATCCAGAACGGGCTCCTCGAGGCGTTCTCCGCGGACTCGCGGCGGCTGAACCCGGGCGGCATCGAGACGGCCAGCCTCTCGCTGGGCGGCGGCCTCGCGGTGGGCTGGTTCCCCCTGCTCACCTTCGCCGTCGCGGTGCTGCTGCTGGGCGGGCTTCAGCTCTTGATCGGCCACACCGCGATCGGCCGCGCGTTTCGTGCGACGTCCGACGACGCCGCTACCGCGGCGCTCATGGGCATCGACAACCGGCGCCTGCACGGCCTCGCCATGGCGCTCTCGCTCGCCATCGTCGCGGTGGCCGGCATCTTCCTCGGGATCCGCACCACGTTCACGTTCGGCAGCGGGCCCGATCGCCTCCTCTTCGCCTTCGAGGCGGTGATCATCGGCGGGCTTGGGTCGCTCTGGGGCACGCTGGTGGGCGGTGTCGTACTGGGGGTGGCGCAGACGGTGGGCGCCAAGCTCTCGCCGGGCTGGGGGATCCTCACCGGGCACCTGGTCTTCCTCGCCGTGCTGCTGCTTCGCCCCTCGGGCCTCTTCTCCCCCAAGCGCCGGGTGGACGCGTGAGCGCGCCCGCGAGCGCCGCGCCACTCGCGCCGGTGGTGGAGCGCACCACGCCCGCGAGTCGCGCGGGCGCGGTGGCGGGCGTGGTGCTGCTCGCCGCGCTGATCGCGCTGCCGTGGGTGGGCACCTCGGGCACGATGCGCATGGTCGTCGAGCTGATCGCGCTGCTGGTCCTGGCTCAGATGTGGAATCTCCTCGCCGGCTACGCGGGGCTGGTCTCCATCGGCCAGCAGGCCTATGTTGGCCTCGGCGGCTACGCGCTGATCGTGCTGGCGGACGATCTCGGCGTGAATCCGTTCCTGGCCGTCCCGCTCGCGGGCGTGGTCGCCGTCGCGGTCGCGCTGCCCACCGCGGTGCTCGTCTTCCGCTTCCGCGGCGGCTACTTCGCGGTGGGCACCTGGGCGGTGGCCGAGGTGTACCGGCTGCTCGTGGCCAACACGGACGCGCTGGGGCGCGGCACCGGGCGGACGCTCAAGGCGGTGTTCCCCCTGGCGCGGGAAACACGTGAGCTCGGCACCTACGCGATCGCGCTCGGCATCGGGCTCGCCGCCCTCGCCGCGATGTACGTCTATCTCCGCTCGCGGCAGGGCCTCGGGCTCATGGCCATCCGCGACAGCGAGCCCGCCTCGGAAAGCCTGGGCATCGACGTGTTCCGCACCAAGCTCACCGTGTACCTCATCGCCGCCTTCGGCACCGGCGTGACCGGCGCGCTCATCTATTTGAACCTCCTGCGCATCTCGCCCGACGCGGCGTTTTCCATCAGCTGGACAGCCTACACGATCTTCATCGTGGTGATCGGCGGGCTCGGCACGCTCGAGGGGCCCATCGTCGGCACGCTCCTCTTCTTCTTCCTCCGCGAGATCCTGTCCGAGTACGGCGCCTGGTACATGATCCTGCTGGGCGTGCTCGCGATCGTCGCCATGCTGCGCTTCCCACAGGGCCTGTGGGGGCTGGTGGCCGAGCGCTGGGGCCTCGACATGTTCCCCGTGCGCCGGCGGGTGCGCGCGCCGCGCTGAGCCGGGCGCCGAAAGACTTGCCTCGGGCGGATGCCGGCGTGATAATCACCGAGGACCTGCCCCGAGGAGCGTTGCGACGGGAGCCATCCCGCCAGGCTCGGGGCGGCTGACCGACCCGGTCAGCGAGACGAACGGCGCTCGCAAACTCCCGATTTCAGAGGAGGGCGCGAGATGAGCGCCACGACCGCCAAGCCCACCGCCGACCACGCCGTCACCGATCTCACCCTCGCCGACTGGGGCCGCAAGGAGATACAGATCGCCGAGACCGAGATGCCCGGCCTCATGGCCATTCGCGAGGAGTATGCGAGCGCCCGGCCGCTCAAGGGCGCCCGCATCACCGGGTCGCTGCACATGACCATCCAGACCGCGGTGCTCATCGAGACGCTGCAGGCCCTCGGCGCCGAGGTGCGCTGGGCGTCGTGCAACATCTTCTCGACCCAGGATCACGCCGCCGCCGCCATCGCCGCGAATGGCACCGCGGTCTTCGCGAAGAAGGGCGAGTCGCTGGAGGAGTACTGGGAGTACACCCACCGCATCTTCGAGTGGCCGGACGGCGGGCACTCCAACATGATCCTGGACGACGGCGGGGACGCCACCCTGCTACTGCACCTGGGCGCGAAGGCGGAGAAGGACGCCTCCGCGATCGCGAAGGCGACCAACGAGGAGGAGACGGCCCTCTTCGCCTCGATCAGGGCCCGGCTCGCCAAGGACCCGACCTGGTACTCGACGCGCGTGGCCAAGATCAAGGGCGTGAGCGAGGAGACCACCACCGGGGTCAAGCGCCTCTATCAGATGCACAAGGAGGGGCGGCTCAAGTTCCCCGCCATCAACGTCAACGACTCCGTCACCAAGAGCAAGTTCGACAACCTCTACGGCTGCCGCGAGTCGCTCGTGGACGGCATCAAGCGCGCCACCGACGTGATGGTGGCGGGCAAGGTGGCGGTGGTGTGCGGCTATGGCGACGTGGGGAAGGGCTCGGCCCAGGCTCTGCGCGCGCTCTCCGCCCAGGTGTGGGTGACCGAGGTCGATCCGATCTGCGCGCTGCAGGCGGCGATGGAAGGCTATCGCGTGGTCACGATGGACGAGGCCTGCGACAAGGCCGACATCTTCGTGACCGCCACCGGCAACTTCCACGTGATCAGCCATGACCACATGCGGCGGATGAAGGATCAGGCCATCGTCTGCAACATCGGCCACTTCGACTCCGAGATCGACATCGCCTCGCTCAAGCAGTACAAGTGGGAGAACATCAAGCCGCAGGTGGATCACGTGGTGTTCCCGAACGGCAAGCGCATCATCCTCCTCGCCGAAGGGCGTCTCGTGAACCTCGGCTGCGCCACCGGTCACCCCAGCTACGTGATGTCCTCGTCCTTCGCCAATCAGGTGATCGCGCAGATCGAGCTCTTCAATAACCCCACCAAGTATCCGGTCGGCGTGTATGTGCTGCCGAAGCACCTGGACGAGAAGGTGGCGCGGCTTCAGCTCAAGAAGCTCAACGCCACCCTCACCGTGCTCAGCGACGAGCAGGCGAAGTACATCGGGGTGGCGAAGACCGGGCCGTTCAAGCCGGATCACTACCGGTACTAGACGTCTGCGGCGCGCACCGGGCGACCGCGTCACCTACCGGGAAGGTCTCTTCTTCCTGGTCACGGTGGTGCTCGCCTGGGGCCTCACGTGGCCGATCAACAAGGTGATCCTGAGATCGCTGCCGCCGCTGTGGGCGGTGGCGCTGCGCACCGCACTCGCGGCGGTGGTCCTCGTGCTCGTGGCATCGCTCCGGGGCCGGCTGGTCCGGCCGCCCCGGGGCGACATGCCCGTGCTCCTCTCGATCACGCTGCTGCACATCGTGGGCTTCTCGGTGCTCTCGACCTGGGGCCTCATGCGCGTGCCCGCCGGCCGCTCGGTGGTGCTCGCCTACACCACGCCGCTCTGGGTGATTCCGGGCGCGTGGCTGTTCCTCGACGAACGGCTGACGCGGCGGCGCGGGCTGGGCGTGGTGATCGGGCTCGCCGGCCTGCTCACGCTGTTCAACCCACTCGCGCTCGACTGGTCGGATCGCGCCATCGTGCTGGGCCATCTCGCCATCGTGGCCGCCGCGATGCTGTGGGCACTCAGCATCCTCCACATCCGCGGGCATCGTTGGATCTCCACGCCGTTCGAGCTCCTGCCGTGGGAGACCCTGCTCGCGACCGCGATCCTCGGCGTGATCGCGCTGGCCTCCTCGCCCTGGCCCCACCCGGCATGGACCCCGTCGCTGACGCTGCTGGTCCTCTACGCGGGAATCCCGGGCTCCGCCCTGGCCTACTGGGCAGTGGCCATGGCCAGCCGCTATCTACCAGCGGTTACCACATCGCTGGGGCTCCTGGCGACACCTGTCGTGAGCGTGATCGCGGCCACGATCTTCCTCGGCGAGCCGCTCACGCCGAGCCTGCTCCTGGCCATCGTGCTGATCCTGGGCGGCGTCGCCCTCGGCACCGCCCAGGCTTGACAGTCTCGCCGCACGCTTCGTAGACTCGAATCCGTGATCGACATGCGGCTCGCGCGAACTTCAAAGAGCACCGACAAGACCCGGCTGGGGTCCCCGACGGGACGCCCAGCGACGACGGTGGCGCGCGGCCGCGAGGCATTCTAGCCCCGCAGCGAACGACGAAACGGATCCACGAGGCCCGCGACCACCCAAGGTCGCGGGCCTCTCTTGTTTCAGGGTGTTCGGAAATCCATGGAGGAAGCTATGCGGACGATGCGCGTCGCCGTGATCGGCGCCACCGGCGTGGCGGGCCAGCAATTCCTGGCCGCCCTCGCCGGTCACCCCTACTTCGAGGTCGCCGCTCTCGCGGCCTCCGAGCGCTCCGCGGGAAAGCGGTACCGCGAGGCCATCACCGATGCGGCCGGCGCCGTGCGCTGGTACTGCGCGGAGCCGCTGGATCCTGCCTTCGCCGCGCTCACCGTGCAGGACGCGGCCCAGCTCGACGCAGAGTCGGTGGACCTCGTCTTCACCGCCGTGGAATCGGACGCCGCGCGCGACCTCGAGCCGCGCTACGCGAAGACGACTCCCGTGGTCTCGACCGCCTCCGCCTTCCGCTACGAGCCCGACGTGCCGATCTTCATCCCCGGCGTCAACATGGACCACGACGCCCTCATCGCCGCGCAGCGCGGGAACCGCGGCTGGAAGGGCTTCGTCACGCCGGTGCCGAACTGCACCACCACCGGGCTGGCCATGACCCTCAAGCCTTTGCATGTTGCCTTCGGCGTGGAGCGTGTCGTGATGACCTCGCTCCAGGGCCTCTCGGGTGCCGGCCGCTCGCCGGGCGTGATCGCGATGGACGTGGTCGACAACGTGATCCCCTACGTCCCGAAGGAAGAGGAGAAGGTCGAGAAAGAAACGCAGAAGATCCTGGGCGTGATGCGCGGCGACACGGTGGAGCCCGCGGCCTTCCCCGTCTCCGCCACCTGCACTCGCGTGCCGGTGCTGGAGGCTCACACCGAGTCCGTGAGCGTGGCGCTGCGGCGCGCGGCCACGATGGACGAGGTCAAGACCGCCCTGCGCGAGCATGGGCGGGAGTTCGCGCGGCTCGGCCTCCCTTCGTGCCCATCCCGGCTCATCGACGTGAGCGAGGACCCCTTCCGGCCCCAGCCGCGGCTCGATCGCGACCGCGAGCAGGGCATGCTCACCAGCGTGGGGCGCGTGCGACCCGACCATGCGCTGCCCAACGGGGTGAAGTACGTCCTCGTCTCCCACAATACGAAGATGGGCGCGGCCCGCGGCGCCATGCTGGTGGCGGAGTACCTCGCGGCGCGCGGCCACCTCTAATTCGCTGACATTTGCGCGGGGCAGCCGGGCCGGGTAACCTATGTGAATAGGGCCAAGGTCCCATTTCTCTCCGCCGCGAAGGCGCCTACAGTTCGCGGCCATGGCTCCCTTGGCCGCACGTCCGGTGCCGCGCGTCGCGATCCTCTCGCCGTTTCCGCTCGACTCGCCCCGTGGCAATGCCGTCACGGTGGGGCGCATCGCCGAGGGCTTGCGTGCGCGAGGCGTCGACCTCGACGTGTGGGACCTGGACACGCCCGGGCTCGGTGAGCGCATGCTCGCGCAGCCGCTCGCGCTGGTCCACGCCTTCCACGCCTACCGTACCGGCCGGCTCGCGCTGGCCTTCGCCCGGGTCTCGGGCGTGCCGCTCGTGGTGACGTTGACCGGCACCGACGTGAGCCATGATCTGCGCGACCCGTCGCGGGCCGCCAGCGTCCGAGAGGTGCTCGACTCCGCCGCCGCGGTGGTCGCGTTCCACGAGAGCATCGCCACCGAGGTCGAGGCCGCCCTGCCGTCCCTGGCCGGGCGTGTTCGCATCGTCCCCCAGAGCGTGCGATTCCCTCCAAGCCCGGATGGCCAGGTGAGAGCCCCCGCGATCGACGGCGACCCCTGCATTCTCTTTCCAGCCGGCATTCGCCCCGTAAAGCGTCCCCTGCTGCCGCTCGAGCCGCTGGAGCGGCTGCAGCGCGAGCGCCCCGGACTCCGGCTCTGGTACGCGGGCCCGAGGCTCGAATCCGCCGAATTGCGCCGGCTCGAGCAGGGACTGATCGGCCGTCCCTGGGCACGGTACCTGGGGGCGGTGCCGCACGCGGCGATGCCCGCGCTGCTCGACGCCGCCGACATCGTGCTGAACTGCTCGGAGTCCGAGGGCGGGATGGCCAACTCGGTGGTCGAGGCCCTGGCCCTCGGGCGCGCCGTGCTCGCGTCCGACATTCCGGGCAACCGCTCGCTCATCGAGGAGGACGTGACCGGTTTGCTGTTCGATTCCAGGGCGGCGCTGATCGCGCAGGCCGCGCGCCTCGCCGGGGACCCCGCCCTGCGCCGACGCCTCGGCGAGGCGGGCCGCCGCCTCGTGGCCACGCGGCTCGCGCCGGCCCGCGAGATCGACGGCTATCTGGAGACCTACGCGCAGGCGGCGGGACGGAGCCTCGTGTGAGCGACGACGAGGGTCTGCTCCTCTTCCACTACCGCGGCTGCGTGTTCCGCATCGGCGCCGGCGCCCAGCCGCCCAAGGCCGGCTCGCTCCTCTTCTGCCGGCATCTCGGCGTGCGCGCGGGCGAGCGCGTGCTCGAGATCGGCTCGGGCATGGGGCTGGCCGCCGTGCTCGCGGCACGGGCGGGCGCGCGCGTGATCGCCACGGACGTCCGTCCCGAGGCGGTCGCCTGCACGCGGGATAATGCCGCGCGCAACGGCGTGGCGGACGCGGTGGACGTGCGGCTCGGCGACGGCTACGCCCCCGTGGCCGAGCTCCGCTTCGATCTCGTCTGCGCGAGCCCGCCCCAGATGCCGACGCCGCCCGGCCGCGACCGCGACGACGCGGAGGCCGCCGCTGACAACGGCGGCCCCGACGGCTGGGCCCTGCTCGATCGCCTGATCTGCGAAGCGCCCGCGCATCTCGTCCCCGGCGGCCGCTTCCTCTTCACCCTGTTCGGCTTCCTCGGCATCGAGGGCGCGAAGGCGCGTCTGCGGGCTGTCGGCCTCGATCCCGTGGTGGTCGCGCGCGAGCGTCACGGCTTCCCGCGCATCGGCTTCGAGCGCCTCGACTATCTCCGCACGCAGGATCCCGAGCGCACGATCCCGCGGGACGCTCTCCCCGACGGCGTCGATCGCTACGTGGTGGCGGGCCATCTCCCGGCATGAGCGGCCCGGACCGGGCGGAGGGTTTGTTCCTCGGCATCGACGTCGGCGGCACCACGACCGCGGCCGGGCTCGTCGGCCCCGACGGACGTGTGCTGCTCTCGCGGAGCCAGCCCACTCACGGACCGCGCGGCGGCGGCGCCCTCGAGCGGCTGCTCGCCCTCACCGCGGAGATCGCGCGACTCCCGCTCGCGCGCGAGCGGGGCCTCGCCGGCGTGGGCGCGGGGCTTCCGGGCCTCGTGGACGTGGCCGCGGGCATGGTAGGGGGCGAGGCGCATCACGTGCCGGAGCTTTCGGGCGTGCCGGTGGCGCGTTTGCTCGCCGAGACGGCGGGCGCGGCCGCCGTGGTGGACAACGACGTCAATGCGCTCGCCCTCGGTGAGTCACGCTGGGGCGCGGGGCGCGGCGCTCGCTCGTTGGTGCTCCTCGCCATCGGCACCGGCGTGGGCGGCGGCATGGTGCTGGACGGGCGCCTCTATCGTGGCGCCGGCGGCTTCGGCGGCGAGCTGGGCCACGTGCCCATCGATCTCCACGGCCGCCCCTGCGTGTGCGGGGCGCGGGGCTGCCTCAAGGCGTACGTGGCCGGCCCCGACCTCGCCGAGGAAGCCACGCGGCGCCTGGGGCGCCCGCTCGATGCCGCCGCGCTGTTCGTGCGTGCGCGCGAGGGCGACCCCGCCGCGGAGGCCGTGCTTGCCGACGCCACCGAGGCCCTCGCCGCGGGGCTCACCGTCATCGTGAACGGCATCAACCCCGAGCGGCTCCTCGTCGCGGGCAGCGTGGGGCGCGCCTTCGCCGAGCGCGAGGCCGATCTCCGCGCCCGGCTGGCCCGCCGCGCCTATGCCGGCGCGCTCGCCACGACGCAGATCAGCTTCCTCGATCTCGGCAAGGACAGCTCGGTGCGCGGCGGCGCCGCCCTGGTCCTCCACGAGCGCGAGCGGCTACACTCGCGGTCGTGAGCGCAGCGATCACACGGCGCGAGCTGCTGGGTGGAGGCTTGGCCCTGGCCGGAGCGAGCCTCTTGCGCCCACGCCCCACGCGCGCCGCCGTCGAGGACCTCGACTTCGTCTCCGCCCTCGATGCCGCACGCGCCATCCGCGCTGGCCAGGTCTCGTCCGTGGAGCTGACCAACCGCATCCTGGCCCGGATCGCCCAGCACAATCCGAAGCTCAACGCGATCGTGACTCTCACCGCCGATACCGCACTAGCCCGCGCACGTGCCGCCGACGCCGCGCGGGCCAAGGGCGAGAACTGGGGCCCCTTCCACGGCGTTCCCATCACGATCAAGGACACGTACGAGGTGGACGGTGTGCGCACCACCGCCGGCCTCCCCGAGTACAAGGATCACATCTCGCCGCGCGATGCGGTGGTGGTGGCGCGGCTCAAGCGCGCGGGCGCGGTGATCCTCGGCAAGACGAACGTGCCGCCGGCCGCGGCAGACTGGCAGAGCGACAACCCCATCTTCGGCCGCACGAACAATCCCTGGGATCTCACGCGCACGCCGGGCGGCTCGACGGGGGGCGGGGCCGCCGCGCTCGCCGCCGGGCTCAGCTATCTCGAGCCCGGGAGCGACCTCGCCGGGTCCATCCGCATCCCGTCGCACTTCTGCGGGCTCTACGGCCACAAACCGACCCTCGATCTCGTCCCGCTGCGGGGCCACGTCCCGCCCCCGCCGGGCATCGCCGCGGGACCCCCGTCATTCCTCCCCGTGGCCGGGCCGTTGGCGCGCTCGGCCTCCGACCTCCGCGCGGCCATGGAGGTGCTGGGTGGGCCCGACGACGCGGAGGCACGAGCCTATCGCTGGGCGCTGCCGCCCGCGCGTGCCACACGGCTGCGGGACTATCGCATCGGCTATGTGCTGGACCATCCCCGCTGCGCGGTGTCGCCCGAGGTCGCGGAGCCCCTGGCGGCCGCGGTGGAGACGCTCCGCAAGGCGGGCGCGACTCTTGAGGAAGGCTGGCCGGAGCGCGTCAACGTGGAGGAGCAGTACGAGACCTACTTCTTCTTGCTGATGGCGCTCTACACGCCGTCGCTCCGCGACGAGCAGCTCGAGCCGGTGCGCGCGCTCGCCACCACCCGCGACGGCTCGGCGCGCGCCCGCTGGGCCGCCGCCGTCACCGCGGACGTGCGACAGTACCGGGCGATGGACGGGCGCCGCCGCGCCGCGCGCGCGATCTGGGGGGCGTACTTCCGGACGCACGACGCGTTCCTCATGCCCACCGCCTTCGTGCCCGCCTTCCCGCACGATGCCTCGCCGGACCAGCTCGCGAGGGTGCTGGCAACGCCGGCGGGACCGCGTCCTTATCTCGACCTCACGTTCTGGGTCTCCTTCGCGTCGGTGGCGGGGCTGCCCGCGACCACCGCGCCGGTGGGGCTCACGCGCGGCGGCCTGCCGGTGGGCATGCAGATCCTGGGGCCATACCTCGAGGACGCCACGCCGATCGACGTGGCGGGACGGCTCGCCGAGGTGGTGGGCGGCTTCCGCCCGCCGCCCGGCTTCTGAGGGGCGCGCGCTAGCCCGCGGGCTCGCCGGCGTTGACGGGGAGCACCTGGCCGGAGATGTTTCGCGCGGCCGGGCTGCAGAGAAAGGCCGCCGCCGCCGAGATGTCCTCCGCGGTGGCCATGCGCTTGAGCGGCGAGCGCTCGAGCATGGCCTTGCGCATGGCCTCGACGGACAGGCCCCGTTGCTTGGCCTGCCCCTCGATGACCCGGTCGATGCGGTCGCCCTCGATGGCGCCCGGGGCCACGCAGTTCACCGTGATGTTGTGCGGGGCCAGCTCGAGCGCCATGCCATAGGTCATGCCCACCTGCCCGCCCTTGGCCGAGCAGTAGCCGATGCGGAACGGCAGGCCGCGCCGTCCCGCGCCGGAGGAGATGTTCACGATGGCGCCGCCGCCCGCCTTGATCATCTCGGGCACGACGAAGCGGATGCACATGTAGGAGGAAGTCAGGCACGAGTTGATCGTGTAGAACCAGTCCTCCTCGGTGTACTCCTGCACGGGCTTGGTCGGCCCGCCGTCGCCCGCGTTGTTCACCAAGGTGTCGATCTTGCCGAAGGCCTTGACGCCTTCGGCGATGACGTGGCGGACGTCGGCTTCGCGGGCGGCGTCGCCGGTCACCGCGATGGCCCGGCCGCCGTCCTTCTTGATGAGCGCCGCGGTCTCCTCGACCAACGCCCCCGAGCGCGCCGTGCAGACCACGGCGGCTCCCTCCCGCGCGAAGAGGCGGCTCATGACGCGCCCGATGCCCTTGCTCGCTCCCGTGATCATCGCGACCTTCCCGGTCAAGAGGTCCATGGCTCCGAATGGTCGCCTGCTTCGGCGGGCCGCGTCAAGGGCGGATGGCGGCGTTGATGGCGTCCACCAGGAGCTCGCCGTCCACCGGCTTGGTGAAGTAGGCGGCGGCGCCGGCGCGGCATGCCTCCGTGTGGGTCACCGCGTCGTCGTGGGCGGTGATGAAGATCGTGGGCGCCGTGAGCCCGCGCGCGGCGAGCCGGCGCGAGAGCTCGAACCCGGTCATGTCGCCCAGGTACACGTCAACGATGAGGCAGGCCACGTCGGACGGCAGCCCCCCGTCGAGGGCCTGGGCGCCGGATGCGTAGGTCTGCACGTCGAAGCCCGCCACCTCGACCAGCCTGCCCAGCGCGCGCCGGACCGAGGGATCGTCGTCCACGATCGAGATCCGGGGCACCGGCCGCGCGGCCATCGGGGCCATGATCACGGACTGTAGGCGCCTCCGCGCCGGAGAGAAATGAGACCTTGGCCCTATTCGCGTAGGCACCTCGGCCCACGCGCGGCCCTCAGTCGCCGGACGCCTCCACGGCGGGAATCGTGAAGGTGAACGTGGCGCCGTCGTTCTTGTTGTTCTCGACGCGCAGCCGGCCGCCGTGGCTCTCCACCAGCGAACGTGCGATCGCCAGTCCCATGCCCAACCCGTGGGCCTTGGTCGTGTAGAAGGGCTCGAAGATGCGCTGGAGGTCGCGCTCGGCCACCCCGGGCCCGTGATCGCTCACCATCACGCTCACCCCGTTCTCCTCGTCGGCGCTGGTGGTGACGAGCAGATGCCGCTCCACGGCGTCCTTCATGGCGTCGAGGCCGTTGAGGACGAGGTTGAGGACGACCTGCTGGAGCTGGATGCGGTCGCCCACCACGAGGGGCAATCGCGGCGCCAGCGCCACCGCGAGGGCGACGTTGCGGAAGATCGCGTCGCTCCGGACCAGGCCGGCCACGTCCTCCACCACCGCATTCATGTCGACGAAGCTGCGCTGCGCCTCGTCCTTGCGGACGAACGCGCGCAGCCGGCGAATCACGCTGCCCGCGCGGCGATCGTCCGACACGATGTCGGCGAGGATCGACTCCAGCTCCTGATGGTCGAGGTTGCCTCGCTCCAGCAGCCGCTGGGCGACCTGCGCGTTGCTCAGGATGGCGGTCAGGGGCTGATTGAGCTCGTGGGCGATCGAGGCGGCCAGCTCGCCCATGGACGCCACCCGCCCCACGTGCGTGAGGTCGCGACGCAGCGCCCGGAGCTCGTGCTCGCCGCGCCGACGGGACAGGACGGTGGCGAAGATCCCACCCATGAAGTCGATGCGCGCGATCAGGTCCACCGGCCAGGCCTGCCCGGCGCGCATCAGGCTGAGGGACAGCGCGCCGACGGTGGTGCCCTCGATCCGGAGGGGGCAGGCCACGGACGACGTGATCCCCCGGCGCGCGTAGGACTCGCGATCCACCGCCGCGGCGGCGGGCAGCTCGTCGAGGCTCGCGAACGCGTAGCTCTCGCCGCGGCCCAGCCGCTCCGAGGCCCAGGGGAACTCCCGAAGGTCCACGAGGGTCGCCGGCTCGATGCCGGGGGCGACCCAGACGTAGCTGAAGTCCACCTCGCGCTCCGGCGAGATCTCGACGATGGACGCGCGGTCCACCCCGAGGTGCTCGCCCACCTGCCGGAGCCCGCGGATGATGGCGGGCTCGACGTCGGCTCCGTGCGCGGCCACCAGGGTGGCCGATAGCTCCGACACCAACCGCTCGAACGCCAGGCGCTCACGGAGGGCGGCCTCGGCTCGGCGGCGCCGGCGGCGCGAGACGAGCAGCATGACGATCAGCGCGCCCTCGGCCGCGATCACCGTGGCACCGAGTGCGAGATGCATCCCGTACGTGGCCCAGAGCGAGGGGGGACGATTGATGATCACGCTGCCCTCGGGCAGGTCCGCCTCACGCAGGCCCCAGCGGGTGAGCGCGCGACGATCGAACATGAACACGTTGGTGGGCGCGGCCTCCGGGGGCAGGCGCGCAGCTGCCTCACCACGCAGCACGCGGAGGGCGAGGTCGGCGGCCTGCGTCCCCTGCGCGCGGAAGCTGACCACGCGGCCGCCGACGATGCCCTGCCCCATCATGGTCTCGGAGAGCCCGTAGATCGGCGCGCCCGAGGCCGGCACGAGGATACTCAGGCTCTCGCGCGTCGAGTACGCCTTCCCGTCGCCGTCCCGGAGCAGCGAGACGTAGAGCACCATCGCGTCGTGCGAGAGCCCGGCCAGCGCCGCGCGGAGGCGCGCCATCGGCAGGCCCACCAGGTAGGACGTCTCGAGGCCCAGCTCCCGCCCCTTGAGGTCACGTCGAACGTCTTCCACGAAGAAGCGATCCTGCGTGGCCGATCCCGCCACCACCACGAGCCGCCGCGCCTGGGGCTGGAGCCGCCGCGCCGCGTCCACGGTCGCCGCGGCGTCCGTGGCCATCCACACGCCGGTCACTCCTTGCTCCTCGCCCATCGGGACGGCGCCACCGCGCGGCACGGCGGTGAAGACGAGCGGCACCCCGGGAAAGAGGGCCGCGCGATGCTCCAGGGCGAAGCGCAGCGCCGGCGCCCCGACGGTGACGATCACGTCGATGCGGCGATTCTGATACTTCGACGCCAGGAACGCGCGCAGGCGATCCAGGTAGTCGGGGTCGGACGCCCAGGACAGGTCCAGGTACTCGGTGAAGAAGCGGACCTCGAAGCCGGCGGTCTGGAGCCGGCTCCGGATGCTATCGTCGATGTCGAGAGACGCCGGCAGCGCCCGGGCTTCGCCGTACAGCAGGAGCACGCTGCGCTGGGAACCGCTCTCATCGACGGGAGCCGGCGCGGGAGCCGCGCCGGCCGGGGCCGCGCCTATGAGTCCCAGCACGAGGACGGCAACAAGAACCCCGGGTCGGCGATTTCGCCGACCCGGGGCCGGGCTTGTCATGGAACCGTTACGCATCGAGTGCCGTCGCGAGCATGCCCGCGACCTCCCGATGGTACTCCAACGGCGGCTCAGGATGGGCAGATTCTGAGCGTGCGGCTCCGGCTCCTAGCCGGACTTCTTCGCCATCGCGGCGGCGGCCCGCTTGGCCAGCTCCTCCTGGGGCACGTCCTCGACATGCGTCGCGACGTACCACTGATGGCCGAACGGATCTTCGATCGTCCCCATGCGGTCGCCGTAGAACTGGTTCTCGACCGGCCGGATGACCTTGGCGCCCGAGGCGAGGGCGGTCTTCACGGTGGCGTCGACATCCTGGACGTACACCATCAGGCTCACCGCGGTTCCCTTGTAGGCGTGCGGGCCCCGGTGATCCATCTCGGGATGCTCGTCGGCGAGCATCATCATCGAGTCGCCGAGGGTCAGCTCGGCGTGGCCGACCTTGCCGCCCGGCGCCGGCATCCGCATCTTCTCGGTGGCGCCGAACACCTTTTTGTAGAAGTCGATCGCCTTGGCGGCGCCGTCGACGATCAGGTAGGGCGTGAGGTTGTGGTAACCATCGGGGATCGGCTTGACCTTGGCCATGAGTGTCCTCCTTCGGTCATCGAGATCTCAGGGTCTGCTGTCCATCGACTCGATGGCGGAGCGTACCGTCGCCCCGCGCGTCGTGCAACCTGGAGGTCAGCTCACGCGTCGATCGCGTCCAGCCCAGTACGGCTCGCGCAGCTTGAACTTCTGGAGCTTTCCGGTGGCGGTGCGCGAGAGCGCGTCGCGGAGCTCGACCGAGGACGGACACTTGAAGTGCGCCATGCGGCTCCGGCAGAAGTCGATCAGGTCGCGCTCGGTAGCGGCGTGCCCGGGCCGCAGCACCACCAAAGCCTTGATGGTCTCGCCCCACTTCTCGTCGGGGACGCCGATGACGGCCGCCTCCAGCACCGCGGGATGCTGGAAGAGGCAGTCCTCGACCTCGATGGACGACACGTTCTCGCCGCCCGTGATGATCACGTCTTTCTTGCGGTCGGCGATGACGATGTAGGCGCCGTCCTCATAGCCGCCGTCGCCGGTGTGGAACCAGCCGTTCACGATGGCCTTGGCGGTCTCCTCCGGCTGATGCCAGTAGCCCTCGTAGACGTGGTTGGAACGGGCGAGGATCTCGCCCTCCTTGTCCACCGTCATGCGCACCCCCACCGCAGGTACGCCCGCGCGCGACAGTCGCCGGGCGCGCTCGGAGGCGTCCAGAGCGTCCCACTCCTCGGGCGCGCGATTGATGGTGAGCAGCGGCGAGGTCTCGGTGAGCCCGTAGATCTGGATGAACTCCCAGCCGAGCTCGGTCTCCACGCGCTCGATGGTCTTGGACGGAGGCGGTGCGCCCGCCACGACCATGCGCACCGTCCCGGCCCCCGGCACGGGTTGCCCCCGCTGCCGGCGGGCCTGGGCTGCGTTGAGCACGGCGGCGACCACCGCGGGCGCGCCGTTGAGCAGCGTCACGCCCTCGGCCTCGATGCGCGCGAGGATGTCCTCGCCATCGATCTTGCGGATGACGACCTGCTTCACCCCCATGGCGGTGACCGCGTAGGGCATGCCCCAGCCGTTGCAGTGGAAGGTGGGCAGGGTGTGCAGGTAGACGTCGCGGTCGCTGACCCCCACGTGCCAGCCGAAGGTGACCGCATTCAGCCAGCAGCCACGGTGCGTGAGCTGCACGCCCTTGGGGCGCGCGGTGGTGCCCGAGGTGTAGTTGACGGACACGGTGGCGTTCTCGTCGGTGGTCGTGAAGCGCGGCGGGGCGTCGCGGCGGCCGAAGAGCGCGGCGTCGGTGTCGGTGCCGAGGATGAAGCGATGCTTCACCGAGATGGGGCGAACGATCTCTTCCATCTCGGGATCGATCAGGGCCACCGTCGAGCCGGAGTGCTCGAGGATGTAGCGGATCTCGTCGGCATTGAGCCGGAAGTTGACGGGCACGAGGATACGCCCGAACACGCTCACGCCGTAGAGGCTCACGAGGAAGCGGCCGGCGTTCGGCGAGATGATGGCCACTCGCTCCCCCTCCCCCACACCGAGCGCGTCGAGGGTCGTGGCGAGGCTCCGCGCCATGCGGGCGAACTCGGCGTAGGTGACGCGGCCGAGGCCACCGCCCGGCGGCGACGGCTCGTCGACCACCGCCACGCGGTCGCCGTACACCTGCTCGGCGCGCTCGAGGAAGTCGGCGAGGGTGAGGGGGACGATCATGCGTGGCCTCCTATTCGGACAGCCAGACGGTGTCGAGCTGCTGGTTGATGTAGTGGCTGGGCGTGATGGTCCACCCCCGCACCTTGGCGAGATGCGGCACGATGCGCTGCCACTGGAAGGTGTGGATGTAGTGGACCTCCTCGTCGTACAGCCGCTTCTCGAATGCCCGCAGGAGCTTCCGCCGCTCCTCCGGATCCTGCGCCCGCGACTGCCGCGTATAGAGGTCGTCCATCACGGTGTCCTTGTGCTTGCTGAAGTTCACCGGCGACGTGGTGAGGAACCAGTGCAGATCCATGTCCGGCTCGACGATGGAGTTGCAGGGGGCGTTGGTGGACACCTGGAAGTCGCCGTTCTTCTGGTTCTGCAGCCACTGCGCGGTCTCGAGCACCTCCTGCTTCACATTGACGCCGATCTGCCGCCACTGGTCGATGAGCCAGATCCCCACCGGCTCATACGGCTGGGGGACGGCGCGGTTCGTGAGCGTGAAGGTGAGGTTCTCCTGGCCTGCCTCCCTGAGGAGGCGCTTCGCCTCCGCGCGGGAGGCGTTGATCTCATGGCTGTAGCCGGCGAGCTTGGCCAGCTCCTCGGGCGGCGTCGCCCACGGCGTGCCGGGCACCTGGATGCCGGCGACTTCCTTCACGAGCGCGATCCGGGACAGGGCCTTCGACCCCTCGTAGCGGTCCAGGGCCAGGGTGAGGGCCCGGCGGACGCGCTTGTCGTCGAAGGGCTTCTTCTGCTGGTTCATCGCCACCTGGATCGAGCAGTTCCAGGGACTCTCCTGCACGGTGATCTTGGGACCGAGCGCGGCCACGAGAGCGTCGCGGTCCGCGGGGGTGAAGCCGCGGAACTGGATCATGGCGCGCTCGCCCCGGATCGCTGCCACCTGCGCGGAGGCGCTGGGGATGAAGATGGCGCGGAAGCCGTCGAGGTAGGGCTTGCCCTTGTCCCAGTAGTCCGCGAACTTCTTCCCCGTCCAGTGCGAGCCCCGGACGTACTCGCCGAACACGAAGGGCCCGGTGCCCATGACGTTCTTCTCGTACCAGCGCGGGTCCGTGGCGAGGATGTCGGCCTTGTAGATCCAGTTCCACGGCGAGGCGAGCGTGGCGAGGAACGAGGCCTCGTACCACTTGAGCCGGAACACCACGGTGTCGGAGTTCGGCGCCTCCACCGCCTCCACCGGCCGGTACTGCTCCTTGCGGCTCGACACCACGCCCTGGGGCGGGAAGATGATGTGGTCGTACGAGGCCTTGATGTCCTTCGACGTGAGCACGCTGCCATCGTGGAACTTCACGCCCCGGCGGATCTTGAACGTCCACGTCCGCTTGTCGGCCGACGAGCTCCAGGACTCGGCGAGGTCGCCGATGAACTTGGTCCCGGTCTTGTCGGTGGGATCGACCCGCATCAGGAGGCTGTAGTGGGGGGCGCCGGGATGCAGCATCGCGAACGTCTCCTCGCGATGGGCGTCGAAGCTCGGGGGCTCCGCAGGCACGATGAAGACGAGCTCGCCGCCGGCGCGCGGCTTGTCCTGCGCGGCGGCGGGGAGGACGCCGGCCAGCGCGACGGCGAGCGCGGCCACGCCCAGGGAGAGGGTGCGCAGCAGGAGAGCGCGCCGAGGGAATGGGGCCATGTCCGACCTCCGTGTGGGGTGGAAGGTGTCGGTAACCATACCATGCCCGACGCGGAGAACGAGCGGGAGCGGGATCGCGCTACTTGACGATCACCACCGAGACGGAGGCCCGCTTGACCGCGCCGTCGGCCACGCTGCCCAGGAGCGCCCGCGCGGCCCGGCCGCCCGGGCCCCTGGCGCCGAGCACCAAAACGTCGGCGCGCGACCTCTTCACGGCGTCGAGCAGGCCCGCGAGCGTGGTGGCGCCAAGCGCGCGACGAACTCCACGGCGCGCCGGGCCGGGGTCGAGCCGTCGATGCCGAAAGCGATCCGGCGAGGTGTCTTCATCGCCACCGGCCCTCTAGCGCATCCGGCACTGGCCCCCTCCCCCACGGAAGGGCGACGATGATGTCCGCGCACGCCGCCCCCACGTCGCCTCGAACGATCGTGCGGAGCATATCTGTCTCGGTGATTATACCGACGAGTCGCCCCTCCTCGATCACCGGGAGCGATCCGACACGCCTCGTCATCATGAGCTGTGCCGCCTCGCCGAGTGACTGGTCCGGCCGCACGGTCATCACGTCGGTGACCATGACGTCGGACACGCGCATCGCCCCGAGCAGCGTGTCGACGGGTGTCATGCCGAGCACCGGGAATACCGCGGGCGAGAAGAGGTGGTGGCGCAGATCGCGGTCGGTCAGGATGCCGACGAGCCGATCGGCTGCGGCGACCACCGGAAGATGGTGGATCCGGCCCATGTGCATACGCTGCACCGCCTCGAAACAGGTTCCCGTAGGCGCGATCGTCGTCAGCTTCCTGCTCATGACATCGCGGACCAGCATGGCGGCCTCCCCCCCCCGGCGCGCGTCTGCGCACCGTCTCGCTGACATGCGTTGCAACGATATGCGTTGCAACGCGGGTGCCACCGCATCACCGAGACATTCCGGGCAGTTGCGCGAGTCGATCGTCGGGCGTTGGGGCGCGGCCGCCTCGGGTGGGGCACCGAAGTCGCGCGAACGCCGTGCTATCCTCCCGCCGATGTCCCCGAAGGATCTGTTCACGTTCCTGACCCAGAATCCCGCCTTCGCCGGACTTCCCCCGCGCGAGATCGAGTCGCTGGCCCGGCTCGCCCTGGAGGAACCGCATCGCGCGCGCGACTACGTCTTCATGGAGGGAGATCAGGCCCGCTGGTTCTACCTGGTCAAGACCGGGCACATCAAGATCGTGCGGCACTCGAAGAGTGGCAAGGACGTGGTGCTCGAGCTGCTCGGGCCGGGAGAGATCTTCGGCGGCGTCGCGGTGATCGAGAAACGGCCGTATCCAGCGGCGGCGCAGGCGATCGAACCGGCAGTCGTGATCAAGATCGCGGCCGAGCCCATGATCGCCCTCGCCGACCGGCACCCGAGCTTCATTCGCGAGATGGCGCGCTTGATCGGACGCCGGCTGCGCGCCGCGCACGATTCCGTGACGTCGCTCGCCGTCGATCCGGTGGAAGCGCGTCTGGCCGCGGCCCTCCTCCGTCTGGCCGCCCGCGAGGGGACCCGGGGCAAGGACGGAGTCACGCTGCCCATTCACCTCACGCGACAGAGCCTGGCCGACATGACCGGCACCACCGTGGAGACGACCATCCGCATCATCGGCCGCTGGCTCAAGGAGGGTCTACTGGAAGACGTGGGCGGCCATCTCGTGCTGGGGGATCTCGACGCCCTGCGCGCCCGGGCGGAGGGGCAAGCGCGCTAGGGCGCGGCCGCGCGGTCAGTCTTCTGGGACTGAGCGTCCCAGGTGGGTGCGCACGGAGGCAAGCAGCGCGGCGGCGAGGAAGGGCTTGGCGAAGAAGGCCGTCGCTCCCGCCGCCAGCGCGGCCCGCCGCCGCTCCTCGGAAGCGTAGCCCGTCACGACGATGACCGGCAAGGGGCGCGGCCCCGCGCGGGCCGCGCGAACGATGTCCAGCCCCTCGCCGTCCGCAAGGCGCAGATCCGAGATGATCAGGGACGGGACTCGTGAGCGACCGCGTCGAGCGCGGCGGCACGCGAGGACACCGCCGTGACCTCGTACCGCTGGCGGCGGAGGAGGCGCTCGTAGGTCGCGAGAAAGTCCACCTCGTCGTCGACCACGAGCACCCGCACCGTCATGGCCGAGGCCGTCGGCGGTCCCTCAGGGGCGCCCCGCCGTCCCGACGGGAGCTTCCATCTTGATGAATGCGCGCAGGAGGTCCGTCTCGGTGACGATCCCCACCAGGCGACCGGCATCCTCCACCGGCAGCGCGCCGATCCGGCGGTCCACCATCAGCTGGGCGGCGTCCCGCGCCGGCCGCGTGGGACCCACCGAGATCACGGTCTCGGTCATGACGTCGCCGACGGTGAGCTTGGCCAGGAGGTGATTGATCTCCCATACCGACAGGCTGGTGGCCTGCGACGGCAGGTTCAGGCGGATGTCACGGTCGGTGACGATTCCGACCAGGCGGCCGTCGAGCGTGGTGACCGGCAGGTGACGGATCCGCTCCTTCAGCATCAGATTGCGGGCTTCGAAGATGGGCATCGACGGCAGCGCGGTGATCACCGCGCTCGTCATCAGATCTCGGACGATCATGGCCGCTCGCTCCTTTCCAGGCTCGCCTCAGGGCTTGGGCGGCGTCGAGGGCGTCGAGCCCATCGGGCAGTGCTGCATCATCTCGCGGCGGTGCTGCTCCATCATCCCGTGCATCTGCCCCATCTGGCTCATCACGTGGCCCATCTGGCCGTGCATGGCGCCCATCCCCTGCATGTGGCCCTGCATCTCCCGCATCTGTCCCTGCATGTCGGTCATCATCTTCATCATCCGGCTCATACGCTGTTCGTCGATGGTCGGCCCCATCTCCGCACCCGCGACGGGAGGGGATCCGAAGCCGAGCCCAAGCCCCAAGGCCAGCAGTCCGGTGGCGAGGACGCGCGACCTCCCGGGTGTCATGGCTCAGCCCCCTCGTACGGTCATCACCGGGCACGGCGCGGTGGCGAGCACCCGGCTCGCCACGCTGCCCAGGAAGAACCGGGCGAAGCCGGTGCGGCCGTGCGTGCCCATCACCAGGAGATCGGCACGCTTGCGCCGGGCCACCTGGTTGATAGATTCATGCGGCAGCCCCTCGAGCAGGAGTCCCCGGGCACGCGCCCCGGCGCGCCGCGCCTTCGCAACCAGCTTCTCGAGCTGCTTCTTGCACTGGGCGCGCGCGGACGCCTCCAGATCCGCGAACACCGACGGCCTCATGTAGGCGCCTGGCCCAGGGGCGGCACGCCCGGCATAAAGACATGGACGAGCAGAAGCTCCGCCCCGTTCGCCCTCGCCATGTCCACCGCGCTGGTGAAGGCCGGCGTGGACGCCCGTGAGAAGTCGCTCGGATGCACGATGCGGCGAATGCGCTTCATCATCCCCTCCCTTGTCGTTCCGTCTCAGTCGAGGACGCGAACGTCCTCGGTGAGCACCATGTGCCGGTCCCCGGCCGCGGTGCGCACGATCAAGCGGCCGCCGTCGTCGATGCCGAGCGCACGGCCCTCGATCGATCCGCCGGCGCCGCGAAGCTCGACCCGCCGGCCCGTCAGGATGTCGCGGTCTTGCCAGGCTCGCACGAGCGGTCGCGCTCCCGCGAGGCGGTAGCGCCGCCACCATCGGTCGAGATGGTTGAGGAACGAAGCCGCGAACCGGCTTCGGTCGATCGGCCGCCCCAGTGCCGCCGCCACGGAGGTGGCAAAGGCCGCCTCCGGGCCGAGGGCCTCGCGCAGCCTGGCCAGATCGACGTTGAGGTTCACGCCCACGCCGATCACGGCGCAGTCGGGCACCAGCTCGCGCGGTACCCATTCGAGCAGCGCGCCCGCGACCTTCTGGCGGTCCAGGAGCACGTCGTTGGGCCACTTGATCGCGGGCGCCAGCCCCAGATCCTTGATGGCATCACTGGTCGCCAGCGAGCCGATGAAGGACACCGGGCCCATGTCCTCGAGCCGCAGCTCACCCTCCAGCAGGACGGAGGCGTAGAAGTTCACGTTCGGCGGCGAGAACCACGGACGCCCCAGGCGGCCGCGCCCCCTCCGCTGCGATTCCGCCAGCACCACCGTACCATCGGAGGCGCCCAGACGGGCGAGGTCCCGGAGCATCGCGTTCGTGGACTCCACCTCGTCGAAGATGTGGATGTGCTGCCCGACGATCCGGGCGTCGAGATCCCGGTGGATCACCTGCATCGAGAAGCGCTCGGTCAGCGGCATCTGGCTACGGCTCACGCTAGTCATGTGGCTTCTCCCGGGCAGGACGCGCCGCTCCCCGACCGGGCACGGTCTCGAGCGGCGCTTCGGGCGCGCGGAGCAAGAGAATGGGCGTCACCGTGCCCCGTAGCACGGACTCGGCGACGCTGCCGAGGATCAACCGATCCAGGCCGCTGCGGCCGTGCGTGCTCATCACGATGAGGTCCGCGCTCCGCCGGTGGGCGGCTTCGACAATGCCGGCCGCCGCCGGCCCGTACCAGACGCTCGGCTCTGCGTGCAGCCCGTCCCGCCCGAGGCGATCGGCCACCCGCGCGAGATAGCCTTCGGCCTCGCGCACTACGTCGACCTGGGCCTCCACGAGGTCTGTACCCGAGAAGACGGGGGCCTCCGCCGTGCGAACCAGGAGCAGCGTCGCGCCCAACGGACGGGCGAGCTCCACCGCCGGGCCGAGCGCGGCCTCGGCGAGCGCGGAGCCATCGAGCGGAACGAGGATTCGGTTGAGCTTCATGACGACACGGGGTTGCAAGCCCGACGCCACCGAATGACGTCAACGAATCCGACGCATTGGAGCGCGGCGGCCGGGCCGTCATTTGGGGAGGACGAGCCTCACTGGGGCAACGCCACCCCAGCCGCTCGGCTATTTCAGGTCGTACTCGCTGATGGTCCAGTCGCGTGATCGTCGCGCTGTCCGCGACGGAAGCTCGTGTATGACTCACGTCATACCCCATCCCTCGACGGGCGCGGTACCGTCTGAGCAAGGAGGACACGAGCATGAGTCAGGACACGAGCGGACGCAGGATCGACGCGGGACGGACCGTCGAGGCCATCGCGCGCGAGCATCCGGGCGCGCGGGAGGCGATGGCCCGCCTCGGGATCAACCACTGCTGCGGGGCGCATCTCACGCTGACCGAGGCGGCGGCCGCCGCCGGCGTCTCCCTCGAGACCCTGGTCGACACGCTGACGCGGGCGTCGCGATCGATTCGCTTGGACGTGCGCGGGCTCGAGCCACCGCAGCCGATGGTCCGGGTGCTCCAGGAGGCGGAGCGCCTCGAGCGCGGCGCCGAGCTCGAGGTCCACCACGACCGGCGCCCCACGTTCCTCTATCCCCAGCTCGATGATCGCGGCTTCGTGCACGAGACGGACGAGCCGGAGCCTGGGCTGGTGCGGATCCGCATCCGCCGCCGAGCGGCCCCGTGAGCTTGCCGCTTCACCGTCCGCCGAGCGACCATGCCGCGGCGGCCCTCGCCCTCCGCTATCTGGCGACGGCGGCCGCGGCGTACGTGCTCGCCACGCTCGGCGTGGTGTGGCTCGCGCCGGAGCTGTCCGGTCACTACTATCAGCCGCGCCTCTTCGCGCTGACCCACCTGGTCACACTCGGCTGGATCACGCTCGCCATCATGGGCGCCGGCTATCAGATCGTCCCCGTCGCGCTGGGACGTCCCCTGTGGAGCGAGCGGCTGGCGCGCTGGCAATTCTGGATCCTCGCCACCGGTATCGCGGGCATGGTCAGCCACTTCTATCTCGGCACGTGGCCCGGGCTCGCCGCGGCGGCGGCGCTGGTCGGGAGCGGGGTCGCGCTGCACGTCTTCAACGTGGCGATGACGCTGCGCGGGTTCCGCGACTCCACGTTCACCGCGCGGGCGGTGCGGCTGGGACATGCGGGGCTCGCGCTCACGGCGCTCTTCGGGCTCACCCTGAGCATCAATCGTCTCTGGCCAGTGCTCCCGAGCGACGCGCTCGCCACACTCCACGCTCACGTGCATCTCGCGCTGCTCGGCTGGGTGGCGCCGATGGTGTTCGGCGTGGCGGCGCGCATCTACCCCATGTTCCTCGTCGCCCCCGAGCCGGCGCCCTGGCTCGGGCGCGTGCAGCTCTGGGGACTGGGTCTGGGGTTGCCGATGCTGATCGCCGGGCTCATCGCGGCGCCGGCCCTCACGGCACCCGGCGCGCTCGCGGTGAGCGCCGCCGCGGCCGCGCACGGCCTCGCCGTGCTCACGATAACCCGCGCATCCCGGCGGCCGGGGCTTGACTGGGGGTTGCGGCTCGCGCTCACCGGCAGCGCGGCCCTCCTCCTATTGATCGCGGGAGGGCTCGGCTTCGCCCTCGGGCTTCTATCGGGTCCGCACGCCGCCCTCGCCTACGGCGCGCTGGCGCTCGGCGGATGGAGCTCGCTCACCATCGCGGGCGTCATGCTGAAGATCGTGCCGGTGCTCGTCTGGCACCGCGTCTACGGCCCCCGAGTCGGACGCGCCCCCGTGCCATCGGTGGCCCAGCTCACGGCGCCGCGCCTCGAGGCCCTGGCCTACGCGCTGCTCACGGCGGGCATGCTCCTGCTCGCGGTGACGCTCGCCGTGGGCGACGCGACATGGATACGCCGAGCGGGCATACTGCTCGCGCTGGGCGGACTCGCCTTCGCGGCCACGCTCACGTATGCCTTCCGGCACCTCGCCATTGTCACGTCCGCCCCGCCGGTCAACGCGGAGGCACCCCTGCCCGGCGGCCGCGGCTGACGCGGCCGCGCGGGTGGGGCGCCGAATCAGCCGCGCCCCTTCTTGCGATCGGCGCGCCGCTCGAGCTCCCAGCGGCGGCGATCTCGATCGTGCAGAATGTCCTCTGTCGGTATCACGGGAGCGCTCGAGCCCTGCTCCACACCGAGAGCTCGGCCGATCTCGTCCACCACGCTCTGATCCGGCGTGGCGACGCTCCCACCCACCGTTTCCTCTCCACTGCTTTCCGCCGCTAGCCAGTCGGCGTCTACATCACCTCCAGAGAGAGTCGGCGCGGTCTCGGGATGCGACAATCGCGTGGCTAACGACGGCGTCAAGACGTCCTCCGAACCTTCCAGAGCGAGGCGGCGACGGCTCCGGGGCCGCTGCTTCTTCGCAGTAATCCGCTTGCGTTTGGGCTTCTTCATTGGCCCCTCCTCCGGCTCCTCCCCGCGCTAGTCGGACTTGATGGGAATGATGTTCCCCGTAGCCCCCGCCGCCTTCGGCAGCGTCACAGTCAGCAGGCCGTTGCGCCGTGCTACGGACTTCCTCGTTCCTCCTGCATCGCGTGTGCCACGAACTCGCGGGAGCCATCGGTCTTCTGAGAGGCGAGCCCCCCGCGACCCCGAATCGCCAGCGCGGTTTCTTCAGTGCGACAGCAGCACGGGGACTGTCATGGACTGGAGCAAGGAGCGTGTCGCGCCGCCGAGGACCATCTCCCGAAGGCGCGCATGCCCATAGGCCCCCATCACGAGCAGGTCGATGTCGTGATCGGCGGCGTAGGACAGGAGCGTGTCGCCGACCGTCGCCTCCGCGCCGGCGACGGAGGCGGCGCGCGCCGTCACTCCATGCCGGGCCAGATACAGCGACATGTCCGCGCCCGGGAGTCGATCGCCGGGCGTGACGGCCGGGTCGATGGAAAGCACCGTCACCTGCTCGGCTCGCTGCAGCAACGGCAGCGCGTCGTGCATGGCGCGCGTGGCCTCTCGACTCCCGTTCCACGCCACCAGCACATGGCGGCCGACTCGGGGGAAGGAGCCGTAGCGTGGGATCACCAGGACCGGGCGTCCCACCGACAGGGCCAGCTCTTCCGGGAGCGCATGCAGGTCAGCCGAGGGCTCGCCGAGGTCGATGCCTTGCGGCACCACAGTGAGATCGGCATACCGTGCGTGGGTGGCCGCCACCTGCATCACATGGCCCTCAGCGACACGCCACTCCGTAGGCACACCGCTGTGCGCCGCAGCAGCGGCGAATTCCGCGGCGGCGAGGCGCGCGGCTTCCTCCAGCTCGAGGCGCTGGACCTTCTCGACCGACTCCGGAATCGGGATGTCGGCGTAGAGGGGGAGGATCGGGGGCGGCATGACGTGCAAGCCCGTCACCCGCGCGCCATGCTCGGCAGCGAGCTCGAAGGTCACGTCGAGACGCGACCGGTAGGCGGTGTCGTTGTCCGCGATGATCAGCAGCTCCTTGAGCGCCATGGCAATTCCTCCCTGGGCGCTCAGGGGCAACCTTCATGCCAGCAGGCACCCCTCGTGTTTCAGGACACTTGCGGAACGCGCGCCACGGTTGATTCCTTTGGGTCGCGGGGCGGCCGCGCCCCAGCCGGGACGTCGACGCCCCTTTCCGAGCCACCCGCCCGGCCCTTGACCTGCCCACCCTCGCGGGGCAGGATGGCCCCGGGTCCCGACCCGAGCGCAGTGCCGACCGCCCAGGAGGCGCCGCCATGACGACCAACGGCCACATCACCGCCCGCTCCCTCCACGATCGGCTGAGCCATCCCGTGATCGACGCCGACGGGCACTGGATCGAGTACGGCCCCGTCATGAAGGAGGAGTTCCGTCGCATTGGCGGCGAGGCCGCGGTCGAGGGCCTGGCCATGGCGAGTCAGCGCGTGCCGAACTCCCTCAAGATGTCCCTGACGGAGCGGACGCAGCGCCGGGTGGGCCAGGAGGCCTTCTGGTCGTCGCCCTGTGAGAACGTCCTGGATCGGGCCACCGCGATGATGCCGCGCCTCATGTACGAGCGGCTCGACGACCTCGGCATCGACTTCAGCGTGGTCTATCCCACCGCAGGCCTCTCGTACCACCGAATGCAGGACACGCGGATGCGCCGGGCCATCTGCCGCGCCTACAACGTGTTCGCCATGGATCAGTTCCGCGGACTCCAGGACCGCATCATCCCCGCGGCGATCATCCCCATGTACACGCCCGACGAGGCCCTCGAGGAGCTGGACTTCGCGGTGACCCAGCTCGGCTATCGAGTGGTGATGATCGGCGGCCTCATGCGCCGCCGCGTGCCCGCGCTCGAGGCGGAGAGCCCGGACGCGTCCCGGCACGTGGAGTGGTACGACGTGATCGGGATCGACAGCCCGTACGACTACGATCCGGTGTGGCGGAAGTGTCTCGAGCTCCGCGTGGCGCCGAGCTTCCACAACGGGGCCCGCTCGATCCTCCTGCGGAACTCCCCGTCGAACTTCTGCTACAACCACATCGGCCACTTCGCCTCCGCCGGCCACGCGGTGGCCAAGGCCCTCTTCTTCGGCGGCGTCACCCGCCGCTTCCCCACACTGAACTTCGCCTTCCTCGAGGGCGGTGTCGGCTGGGCGTCCATGCTCTACGCGGACCTCATCGGCCACTGGGAGAAGCGGAACCGCCGCGCCATCGAGAGCACCAATCCGAACCGCCTCGAGCTCGGGCGGCTCCTCGAGTACGCCAAGAAGTATGGGAGCCCCGCGGTGGCGGAGGCGGTGGGCCGCGGCGAGGGGCTCGAGGGCGACTCGAACTCGAAGCTCACCGGCGGCATCGAGGACCTCGACGACTACTTCCGGTGCCAGATCGAGAAGAAGGAGGACATCCGCGACCTGTTCGTCCCCCGCTACTACTTCGGGTGCGAGGCCGACGATCCGGTGAATGCCTGGGCGTTCAACCCCAAGGCCAATCCCATGGGGGCTCGACTGAACGCGCTGTTCAGCTCGGACATCGGCCACTTCGACGTGCCCGACATGGCCGAGGTGGTGCCGGAGGCCTACGAGCTGGTCGAGCACGGTCTCATGACCGACGCCGACTTCCGCGACTTCATGTACGCCAACGCCGTGCGCTTCTGGGGCGAAGTGAACCCGGACTTCTTCAAAGGCACGGTGGTGGAGAAGCCGGCGGCGGCGCTCCTCGCCGAGCCGGCAGCCAGACCTGGAGGCCCCCGATGAGCGCTCTCGATCCGCAGGCGAAGGCCGTCCTGGAGGCCCTCGCGAGCTCGGGACGTCCCGCCTACCATCAGCTCGATCCCAAGGACGCGCGGCGGCTCTTCTTGGAGACGCGCCCGCTCTCCACGCCCACGGCCCCCGAGGTCGGCAGCGTCCGCGACGCCACCGCCGAGGGCCCCGACGGGCAGATTCCTCTGCGCGTCTACCGTCCGGCGGGCCTTCCCACGAGCACGCCCTTGCCCGCCTACGTGTATTTCCACGGCGGCGGCTGGGTGATCGGTGACCTCGAGACCCACGACGTGCTCTGCCGGCAGATCACCGCGGCGTCGGGTGTCTCCGTGATCGCGGTGGACTACCGGCTGGCCCCCGAGCACAAGTTCCCGGCGGCGCTGGACGACGCGTGGGCGGCCACGCGCTGGGTCGCGGCGCACGGGGCCGAGCTGGGGGTGGATGGCCGCAAGCTCGTGGTGGGCGGGGACAGCGCGGGCGGCAATCTCGCCGCGGTGGTGGCGCTGCTCGCGCGCGACGCGGGCGGGCCGCCGATCGCCGGCCAGGTGCTCATCTATCCCGTCACCGATCTCGGCGCCGAGGCGCAGTCCTACACCGACTTCGCCGACGGCTACTCGCTGACCCGCGAGAGCATGCGCTGGTTCCGCGCGCACTATCTGGCCGGCCCGCGCGACGGCGACGACTGGCGGGCCTCGCCCTTGCGGGCGCGCTCGCTCGCCGGACTGCCACCGGCTCTCATCATCACCGCCGGGTTCGACCCGTTGCGCGACGAGGGTGCGGCGTACGCGATGCGGCTGCGCGATGCCGGCGTCATGGTGGACTACGTATGCTTCGGCGGTATGATTCACGGCTTCGCGGGCATGGGCAAGGTGCTGTCGAGCGCCTTCCGCGCCGTCGCCCTGATTGGCGCGACCGTACGCCAGGCCTTCGCGTGAGGCCCAGGCGATGAGCGTCTATGTTCTGGTGCACGGCGCCTATCAGGGCGCCTGGATCTGGAAGCCGGTGGCGCAGCGTCTCCGCGCGGCGGGACACGAGGTACACGTCCCCACGCTGGAGGGCTGCGCGGAGCGCCGCGGCGGGCTCCGTGCCGGCATCACCGTGGCCACCCACGCGGAGGAGGTGGCCGAGCTCCTCTTCTACGACGACCTCACCGACGTGGCGCTCGTCGGCACAAGCTCGGGCGGTATGGTGGTGTGCAAGGCGGCGGAGCTGGCTCGTCCCCGCATCGGCCGGCTCGTCTTCGTCGACGCGCTCGCCCTCTTGCCCGGCGAGCGTGTGGCGGACATCGTGAACCGCCCTGCGGGGCAAGCGACTGCGCTCAGCACCGCCCCGACGCGGGCGGACGCGGAGTCGCGCATGTTCGCCGATCTCGAGCCCTCGCTGCGGGGATGGGCCCTCGAGCGTTACACGCCCCACCCCATCGCGGCGCTGGAGGCCCCGATGGTGGCAACCGACTTCTGGGAGCAGCGGTGGACCGCGTCGGTGATCCGATGCCGCCGCGCCCGGAATCCCCCGGAAGGGCATCAGCGGCGCACTGCCGAACGTCTGAAGGCCCCCTACGCGGAGCTCGACACGGGCCACTACCCGATGCTGAGCGAGCCGGAGGCCCTCACTCGAATGCTGGTCTGACGCATCGCGTAAACCGCTGGTCTTACGGGCCCTATCAGTCGTGTTCTTTCTTGGCCCACGAATCTTGACTGATGCGGTGGGCGGGGCCGATGATCAGAGGAAGACCCCGGGGGCTGGTCCCCGAGGGACGTGAGCCGATGGCCCAGCACCTCTGCATCGTATCGCGCGACAACCCACTGCTCCTGGGCTACTTGAATATCGCCCTGGGGTACCTCACCCGAACGGGCGATGAGCTCGAGATCGTCATCGACCGGCGTCCAGACCACGCCTTCGAGCCTGCGGACGGGGTAGTCGTCGGGATCGAGCAGCGTCGTCTGCACGGGGTGGACAGTCTCTTGCGGTCGCGCGGCTATGCCATCGTCTCGCGCGACGAGGGCGAGAACTGGCGCGTGACCGACACGACGATTCCCATTAACGGGGATGACGATTTCGCGTTCGCCGCTCCGTCGAAGGCCGCTCGTGCGGGTGCCTTGGGAGAGCCGTTTCGCCGGGGGCTCGGGCGTGCCGCCGGCGCGTTCGGCGGGGCTTCCCGCCGAGGACTCTCGCTCGCCGCCGGCGCGCTCGGCGGAGCTCTCCGCCGAGGGCGTTCGCTCGCCGCCGACGCCGTTCCCGCGCCGATGCGTCGGCGGCTGGCCCTCGCCGCCGGCGTCGCGTTCATCGTGATCGGCGGGGCCTCCGTCGTGATCAAGAGCGACGCGCTGGCTCGGGTGGCCGGCGTCGCGGGCGACGCGGTCGCATGGCTGCGCAGCACGCCGGCGCCGGAGACCCCCGTCGCGGCCACGTCTCCCCCGCCCACGGTGACCGCGCCGGCGCCTCCCGCGCCCACGCCGGTTACTCCGCGCGATGCCGCGCGCAGCGCCGAGGTGGCGCCGCCGCCGCGCGCGAGTAATGGGCGGGCCGCGCGCGCGCCCGAGCCGCCGGCGGTGGGCCCGGCCCGCCTAGCCAAGCTCGCGGCACCTCCGGCGCACACGGATCCCGCGCCGCCTCAGGCGGCCGTGAAGGCCGACCCCAGGCCCGAGCCGAAGAGGGAGGCCACCGCGGCCGCGGCGACCGAAGCGCCCGCGGAGTTCAGCGGCGTGCCGCGCCTCGAGATGCGGCGCGTGCGCGACGCGTTGGGGCACACATCGGCGATTGCGGTCCGGGTCACCGATGCGGGCGGACGGCCCCTGCCCAGCGCCGACGTGCGCATCCTGCGCCGGATCAACGGCGGCAGGATCCAGGAAACGCGCCTCACGCCGGACGCGCGGGACGGCAGCTTCCGGGGCACCTTCCCTCCCCCTACCGCGGAGTCGGACGGGCTCAGCATGCGGGTGACGGTGGGCCGGGTGAGCCACGAGGTGCCGATCGCGGAGTGATGCGCAGGCGGCTCAGCCGCCCTTCACCCCCTGCGTGTTCACGTAGAGGCTGTAGAGCGACGTGCTCGCCGCCATGAAGAGCCGGTTGCGGTAGGTCCCGCCGAAGCAGAGATTCGCGCAGCGCTCGGGAAGATTGATCTGCCCGATCAGCGTGCCGTCGGGGTTGAAGACATGCACGCCGTCCAGCCCCTCCTGCCCCATGCCCCAGCCGCACCAGAGATTGCCGTCCACGTCGCAGCGGAACCCGTCCGGCGTGCCCTGCCCCACCTCGATGTGCTTGCGCCGGTTGGCGAGGCGCGTGCCGCCGTCGGTGACGTCGTAGACGAAGATGTTCCGCGGTGGTCCGGACTCGACCAGGTAGAGCCGCGACTCGTCGGGCGAGAACGCGAGGCCGTTGGGCCGGGTGATGTCGCCCGCGACCACCGAGAGCTGGCCGGTGGCTCCGTCGAGACGATAGACGTTCGTCGGGAGCTCGGACGGGGCCATGTAGCCCTCGTAGTAGCCCAGGATGCCGAAGTTGGGATCCGTGAACCAGATCGAGCCGTCCGACTTGCACACGATGTCATTGGGCGAGTTGAGCGGTTTTCCCTCGTAACCGTCCGCAAGGACGGTGATGGTCCCGTCGTATTCCGTGCGCGTCACGCGGCGGCCGCCGTGCTCGCAGGAGAGCAGGCGACCGTGCCGGTCGCGCGTATGGCCGTTGGCGAAGTTAGACGGCTTGCGAAACACGCTCGCCTGGCCTGTCTCCTCGTCCCATCGCATCACGCGGTTGTTCGGGATGTCGCTCCACAGGACATAGCGCCCGTCGCCGATCCACACCGGTCCCTCCGCCCAGCGGAACCCGGTGGCCAGCCGCTCGACCTTGGCGGACGCGAGTCGATAGCGCGCGAAGCTCTGATCGACGATCTGAATCGCGGGATCGGGGTAGCGCGGGCTCGGATGGAATTCGCTGACGGACATGGTCGGATCTCCTTGTCGGCTGGCGGTCGCGGCGAGGAGCTTACCACGGCCCCGCGCGGTGGGACTTTCCGGCGCAGAAGGGTTGGAGTATGATCCCGCCAGCCCACAAGGAGGTGGTGCTCGGTCTCGCTCGGGCCCAACCCGCCCTTCGCTCACGCAGAACGATGGTTCCTGTCCCTTCTCGAAGGAGGTCGGTATGCCCCACTTTCTGAGCGAGGACGAGCTGCAGCGAACCGCCCCAGCCGAGAGCGCGGCCTTCGCGTCTCCCGTGCCAACCCAGATCGTGTCGAACGGCGAGTACAATCCCCTCCCGCAGTCCCCCGAGCAGGCGCGCGTGGAAGCGCGCATCAAGGATCTGGCCGCCGACCTGGCCCCGCGCCATGGAATGGACCGGCGCCGCTTCCTCGCCAGCACCGCCGGCATGGCGGCGGCCTTCCTGGCGATGAACGAGGTGTTCGGCCCGCTCTTCGACGTGAGCCGGGCCGAGGCGCAGACGCCGGGCGTGGCCGACCAGCGGGCGGGCGCGCTCGCGGGCCAGTTCATCTTCGACGACCAGACGCACTTCGTCCGCGACGACTTCAACCAGGCCGGGCTTCTCGACCTTGCCAAGTACGCCAAGAAGAACTGGAACCCCGCTCTCGCGGGGGAGAACAACCTGGCGCGCTACAAGTTCGAGAACTACGTGAAGGAGATCTACGTCGACAGCGACACCAAGGTGGCGCTGCTCTCGGGCGCCCCGTTCGACGACCCCACCTGGGACCTCCTTACCAACGACCAGATCGCGGCGGCGCGCGCCGCCATCAATCGTATCTCCGGCTCGAAGCGGCTGCTGGGCCACGCCGTCATCACGCCCAACAAGGGGCCCTGGATGGCCGAGGTCGACCGCTGCATCGCCCAGGTCAAGCCGGACAGCTGGAAGGGCTATACGGTGGGCGATCCGCTCTCGCCCTCCAAGCTCGGCTCGTTCTGGCGGCTGGACGACGAGAAGCTCATGTACCCGTTCTACGAGAAGGCGGTGAAGGCCGGCATCAACACCATCTGCATCCACAAGGGCCTGCTCCCCGCCGACTACGAGAAGTCCTGGGCTCAGGCGTGGCAGTACAACACCGTCTGGGACGTGGGCAAGGCGGCGAAAGACTGGCCGCAGATGAACTTCGTCATCTACCACTCCGCGCTCCGAATGTTCCTGGAACCCCCCGACGCGATGCTGGCCGACTTCCAGAAGACGGGCCGGCTCAACTGGGTCACCGACCTCGCGGAGATTCCGTCGAAGTTCGGGGTCAGCAACGTCTACGGAGAGATCGGCACCTCGTTCGCGACCTGCGCGGTGTCGAGCCCGCCGCTCGCCGCCGCCCTCATCGGCACGCTCGTTCGCGGACTGGGCGTCGACCGCGTCGTCTACGGCAGCGACTCGGTGTGGTACGGCTCTCCGCAGTGGCAGATCGAGGCGCTACGTCGCCTGTCCATGCCGGAGGGCATGATGAAGAACAACCAGTTCCCCTACCTGGGCCCGCCCGACGGGCTCGTGAAGTCGGCCATCCTCGGCGGTAACTCCGCGCGGCTCTACCGCCTGGATGTCCGGTCGGCGCTCGGGGCAATCACCAACGACAAGATCGCCTCGATCAAGCAGGAATACGTGGCCGCGGGCGGCCAGCGCACGAACACGCGCTACGGCTACGTGGCCCCGACCCGCGCGTAGCGCGGGCACCCCGCGAACGGCATCACGCGCGGCCTCCTGGAGCGTCCAGGAGGCCGCGCCTCCGCCGATCCCTCATTCGAGGAGAGTGACCATGGCGAACGAGAGCGTCTACCGAGTCACGGATCTGGTGGGCACGAGCAAGACCTCCTGGGAAGACGCGGTCAAGAATGCCGTCCAGACGGCTGGCAAGAGCCTCCGCGACCTCCGCGTGGCCGAGGTCAGTCGGCTCGACGTGACGATCGACAAGGGCAAGGTCACCTCCTACCGCGCCCGCATCAACGTCTCGTTCAAGTACGAAAAGTAGCGGCCCGCAGCCCCCGTGGCGCCCGGCCCATCGCGTGGGCCGGGCGCCACGGGGCGCCTTCCTTCAGGCCCTCGCGGCGAGAGCGTCCAGCCACGCCGCGCAGGGCGAGCCCAGCGTGCGCAGGCTGCGCGCGACGCGCTCGGGCGTCCCCAGGTCGCACCATGTGTGCGGATCGATCGTGGCGACCGCGAACGGCCGCGACGTGGCTTCGAGCACCGAGCGACAGAAATCGGCGCGCGGCGAGAGCTGATAGGCCTGGGTGATCGCCCAGGGCTCGTGTCGGGTGCCCACGAACACTTCGAAGCGAAGCAGACGGTCGTGCAGCAGCGGCACGCCCTCGTGACCGGCCTCGATGAGCCCCTCGAGACCGGCGGCGAAGACAAACGTATTCCAGAGAGATCCCTGGGCGAAGAAGCGTCGCGCCTGAATCTCCGACGGCTTCTCCACGAACCCCTCGACCCGGCGAACCACGGCGCGGCCCGGCCAGTCGAGAGGCTCGCCCGGCACGATCCAGCCGTACTCGGTGTCGGGCTCGGTGGGAGGCGCGCCGAGCAGCACGAGCCACGCCGGATGGGCCTGCGCGTGCTCGACCGCCTCGGCCACCGACACCATGAACGCGGCATCGTCGGGAATGAAGTGATCGGTGGGAAACACCACCACGGTGGCGCCGGGATCCCGCGCGTGAATCCAGTGCGCGGGCATGAGCACCCCGGCGGCGGTGCCCCGATCGCACGGCTGATACAGCACGGAGATGCCCGGGAGGTCGGCGACTTCGGGCTCGAGGAAGCGCGCGTGATGCGCCATCGTGACGACGACGGTTTGGCGGGGCGGCACGAGCCGCCCCACCCGGTCGAGGGTCTGGCGCAGCAGCGAGCGCGTCCCGCCGAGCGCGGTGTACTGCTTGGGCCGCTCGTGACCGTAGAGCCAGCGCGTGAAGGCGCCGAGGCGTGTGCCCTCGCCGCCCGCCAGGACGATCGCCCAGAGCCGCTCGGACTCGATCATGGGCATGGCGTCACCTCCTAGGAGTGCTCGAGCTCGACGAACTCGAACGAGACAACATCGACCCGGTACGAGTCGCCCTCCGGCACCGGCACGTCGAAGTACGCGCGCCCCTTGGCCGGCACTGTCTCGTCAAGCGGCTTCACCACGTCGCCCTCGCTACGGCCCAAGAGATCGACGGGCTCGATGCGGATCGTCACGTTCGCCGCAGGCTCCTCGTAGTCGTTGCACACATAGCCGGTCAGCCGGGGCCGGCCGTCACGCCCGGTCGCGGGAGTGCTTTCGACACGGAAGTAGAGATCCCCGATCTGGGCGGCATCGGCCTCGTTCGTCGGCCGCTTCCCGGGAAGGTCACCGGCCCACTGGGCCCGTGCCGCCGTTCCGCCGAAGACCATCACCACCAGCGCCACACCTGCACACGTCCACGCAAGATGCCGAAGCATGGGAAAAGTCCTCCTGTCATGAGAGTTCACGTCCGTGATGCGACAGCGACGAGAACGCGGAGGAGCTAGCGGGCGGGCGGGGCGCGGGAGCGAAGGAGGCCGCCGGTTGGCGCGGCCGGCACGGCCTCGGGGCCATGGGCCGGCTGCCCGATCAGCGGGAGATCGGGCGAGGGGGCCTCGATGGCGGCGGGGGCCGCGGCGGGGTAGCCGGACGCCACGAGCAGGACGACGTCGTCGAAGTCGGCGCCGTCATAGATTCCGGGGATCCAGGAGGGATCCGGCGGGCTCGCGTGTGCGAGCGCGGGGTGAATCGCGAGCGCGGCCAGGAGCAGCAGCGCGCCCAGCCCTTGCTCGATTCTGCGCCCGAGACGCGTGGTCTTCATCACCCCAAGTGACGCGGGCAACCCGCGCCCTATTCAGGGCGTCACATACCAGCGCTCGATGGCCATGGCCAGCGCCTGCGGGTCGGCCCACTCGCGGGCGGCCGCGTCAACGAGCCCCGGCGCCTCCTCAGGTGCCGGGCGCAAGTCCTCGACGGGAATGCCGAAGTCGTAGGGAGAGAGCCCAGACGCGGGGAGCACGGCGTCCATAGTCAGTACCTCTACGTGCCGGCGGCGCAGCACCTGTGCGTACACGGCGGCGTAGATCGCCGGATCGTAGGGGAGGTCCTCCGTCCCGGGCGGCAGCGCCGCCAGCCCCAGCGCGGCGGCGAGACGCGCGAGCTGCCGCCAGAGATCACGCAGCACGTCCGGCGGCGCGTCCTCGCGCTCGCGGGGATGCCGCGGCGCGAGCGCGCGGCGGCCGCGCTCCACCTCGAGATGGGCGCGCAGCGTGCGCGACGGCACCGGGACGATGAAGCGGGTGCGCGACCCGCTCAGCAAGGGCTCGGCCGCGTCCGCCGTCGGCCGCGCGAGCTCGACGAGGCGGTGACCGACGAGGGGCGCCTCGACGATGAGCAAGGCCTCGGCCGGGCGCCCGAAGTCCCAGGCGGCGATCGCGCCGCGCGCCCACCGCCCGACCGCCACGCGGACCATGCCATGGGTGACGCCGTGGCTCGCCGGATACGCGCGCGCCGCCGGGCTTCCCTCCACCACGGGCCGCGCCACGTCCCACTGGAGCAGGGAGACGCTCCGCGCCGTTCCGTGGGCGAGCTGGGCGAGCTGATGGATCAGCAGGCTCTTCCCCGTGCCCGGCAGGCCTGCCACCACGACGACGCGTGCTGTAGCGGCGAGGGCCGCGAGGGCGGCGTGCAGGGGCGAGCCGGCGGCCAGGACGAGCATGGCTCCAGCATAGTGACGGAGCCCCTGGCGCCGGTCTAGAATCGTGGCGTCTCGAGGGGTGCCCTAGCTCGCGAGAAGGAGACCCGGCATGCTCACCGCCCGACAGATCGGTCCATGCTTCGCCGCGGAGGTCGAGGGCTTCGACCTCACCCGGCCCCTCACCCCGGCGGACGCGAAGGACGTCCACGCCGCGATGGACGAATATGCGGTGCTGGTGTTCCACGGCCGGCCCATCACTCAGGAGCAGCAGATGGCATTCACGCTGAGCCTCGGCGAGATCGAGCAGGCCGTCGGGACGGGCCTCCGCGAGACGTATCGCCTGCCCACCACCTTTGCGGACGTGTCCAACATCGACGCGAACGACCAGGTGTTCGCCCGCGACTCGCGCACGCGCCTCTTCGCCCTGGGCAACCGCCTCTGGCACTCCGACAGCTCGTTCAAGGTGGTGCCCGCGAAGTACTCGATCCTGCACAGCCACAGCATCCCGTCCAAGGGCGGCAACACCGAGTTCGCGGACATGCGCACGGCGTACGAGGCGCTCGACGAGGACACCAAGCGGGAGATCGAGGATCTCATCTGCGAGCACTCCCAGATCTATTCCCGCCAGCAGCTCGGCTTCACCGACTTCACCGACGACGAGCGGGCGCGCTTCGCCCCGGTGCGCCAGCGGCTGGTGCGTACCCACCCCTCGACGGGACGGAAGTCGCTGTTCCTCGCCTCCCACGCCGGCGGCATCGTGGGGTGGCCAGTTCCCGAGGCCCGCGCCTTCCTCCGCGATCTGGTGGAGCACGCGACCCAGCGGCAGTTCGTGTACTCGCACCGCTGGCAGGTGGGCGATCTCGTCATGTGGGACAACCGCCGCACCATGCACCGCGTGCGGCCCTACCCCGAGGGCGAGCGCCGCGACATGCGGCGCACGACCCTGATGGGCGACGGCCCCACCGCCCCGCAGGTCTAGGCCGCCAACCCGCTCACCGCGCGCAGGCCGCGTCGCCCGTCGCGCACAGCCGCACGCGGTCGAACGAGACCCTCGCGGCCTGCAGCTGCTCGCGCGTGGGCGGCGTGGGGCGCCATGCGTGCTGCACCATGTGCATGGCGTCGGCGCCCTTGATGACCACCGCGAGGATGCTCTCCGGCGCCCGCGCCCCGCAGTCCGTCACGTGCACGTACACGCGCATGGCCGGGTGCCCGTTGACGGGCGATTGCGGCGCCCGCGAGATCTGCGCCTTCGGGCACGCGGCGAGCACGCTCTGGGTCCACCGACCGAGCAAGGCCTGCGGCTCGACCTGGGACAGCTTCGGGAAGTGCTGGACGGTGATCATCTGCTGCCGTCGGGCTTGTCAAGGCTCCAGGCCAGCGCGAACTCGAGCGGTGTGGGCACGACCAGCGCCTGCGGCGACTGGGCGAGCGCGGTCCCCGTGACCAGCGCGAGCGCGATCGGCAGGAGCGCGAGGCGGATCGTCCCCGCGCGCCGGCGGGCTAGCGCCACGCGTCCACCGAGATGGTCTTCTGGTAGGTGCAGCCCATGATGCGCCAGTAGCCGTTGGTCTCACCGCCCACCACCACCGCGTGGATGTCCTCACGCCGGAACATGGGGATAAGCTCATCCGGCGTGGCGCGCAGGCGCGAGGCCCACGGCTCCTCGCCGAACGTGGCGCGCGGGTAGATGTAGTTCTGCACGAGCTGATAGTCCCAGTATTCGCGGGCGGGCATGCGCGCCGTCTCGAAGATCCAGTCGAGGAGGGCGTCCTTCTTCACGAAGCCGCCCCGATCCACGAACTGCCGCGCCGCGATGGGATCGAGGAGCAACGTGGGCGGGATGGAGGGTTCCATGCCGCGCAGCAGATTGGCCACGTGCGTGCGCCAGTGCGTCTCGCGGAGGCCCAGCGAGAAGGCGGTGGAGCGGCAGCCGGAGAACACGCTCACCGCGCTCTCGTCCGGCTGGAGCCCGCGCCCCACGTGGAAGGGCTCCCAGGGGCTCCGCTCCTCGTTCTCGGCGAACGTGACGCTGTTGTAGGCGTAGGCGTTGCCCTGATTGCCCATGTAGGAGAGCCCGGGCACCGAGCCGCCCTGGCCGTTCTGGGACAGGAGGCCGTAAGCGCGGCCGATGGTGGCGTTGGCGTGGCAATACGGGCCCATGGCGCCTGTGCCCGCGTTCATCCCGATCTCGTGCCGCACCGGACCGTTGACCACGGCCATCGAGGCCATGGCGCTGGAGCTGCTGCTGCGCGCGGTCACACCCGTGGCGGCGAGGGCGAGGATCACGGGGAAGTACGCGGGGCGCGCGCCCGCCATCACCGCGTTCACCGCGACCTTCTCCACCGTATATTCCCAGGGCTCGCGGAAATGGGTGGAGCGCATGCGCCCCACCACCTCGTCGGGACGCCGCCGCGTCCCCGCGAGCATGGCGGCCACCCGCTCCTCCGTGGGCAGCACGATGGGCAGGCCGTCCGTCCAGTGATTGTCGAGGAAGAGCTGCTCGAGCTCCTCCGCCGACCGCCCCTCGACACTCCGTGGGGTGGAGCGGTCGAACTCGGCCGGCTCCCCCTCCTCCGCGTCGAAGGGGCGCGTGAGGCCCTCCACCACCTCCTGCATCACGGCGCGGCCGGTAATGGGGTCGAGGCCGTCGACGTAGGCGCGCAGCTCGGGCGCGGTCTTCCCCATGATGGGCTGGGGGACGAACACCTGGCGCAGCCCAGGCATGCCGTTCACCGTCGCCACCGAGCGGACGACCCGGTCGAACTTGTCCGTGTGAATGGCCACGGTGGGCACGCCGTACCGGGCCTCGAGCGTCATCGCGTGCGCGGCGACCGCCGGCGCGCAGGTGCTTCAGTGGCCGACACCGACGATGGCCGCGTGGCCCCGCGCCTTGATCTCCTCCCAGGTGGCGGGATCGTCGTTGAGATACACGCTGGAGATCCGCTTGACCACGGCGTTGACGCCCGGCAGATGCTCGGCGAGCCAGGCGCGCATCTGCCCGAGGAAGATGTCGGAGTCGTCGAAGCGGCAGTCGACGAGATAGACGGTGCGACCCTCGAGCGTCGTCAGGCGCGGGGCGAGCGGCTTGCGCGTGACCTTCGGCGGAAAGCCCATGGGATTCAGGACCGTCAGATGGTTCGGTAGGCGGTCGGCCATGGGGGTCTCCTTGCCGCTCACTCGACGCCGGCGAGCGCGAGCTCTTGGGCGCGGTGGCAGGCGACGCGGCGGCCGGGGGCGATCTCCTCCCAGGCCGGCGCGTCGGTCCGGCACTTGTCGATGGCGTACGGGCAGCGGGGGTGGAAGTAGCAGCCGGGCGGCGGGGCGGCGGGATTCGCCACCTCGCCCTGCAGGATGATGCGCTTGGCGCGGGCGCGCGGGTCCGGCTCCGGCACCGCCGAGAGCAGCGCCGCCGTGTACGGGTGCCGGGGCGCGGTGAACAGCGCCTCGGTCTCCGCCAGCTCCACGATGCGTCCCACGTACATCACCGCCACCCGATCGCTGATGTGGCGCACCACGCTGAGATCGTGGGCCACGAAGAGGTAGGTGAGGCGGAACTCCCGCTGGAGATCCTGGAGGAGGTTGAGGATCTGGGCCTGCACCGAGACGTCGAGGGCCGAGACCGGCTCGTCGGCGACGACGAGACGCGGGCGCAGGGCGAGGGCGCGGGCGATGCCGATCCGCTGCCGCTCGCCGCCGCTGAAGGCGTGGGGGAAGCGGCGCATGTACTCCGGCCGGAGCCCCACGCGGCGGAGGAGATCGGCCACGCGCTCCTCCCGCTCCCGCCGGCTCCTCACGCCGTGCACGTACAGCGGCTCGCCCACGAGGTCGAGCAGGGTCATGCGCGGGTTCAAAGAGGCGAAAGGGTCCTGGAAGATCATCTGCATCTCGCGCCGCAGCGCGCGGAGCTCCGCCGCGCCGAGGCGCGCGACGTCGACCACGCTGCCGCCGGCGACCCGCATGAGGATCTCGCCGGCGGTGGGCTCGATGGCGCGCAGGAGGCACCGCGCGGTGGTGGTCTTCCCGCAGCCGCTCTCGCCCACGAGGCCCAGCGTCTCGCCCTCGTCGATGTGGAAGTCCACGCCGTCCACCGCACGGACATGGCCCACCGTGCGCTTGAGGAAGCCGCGGCGGATGGGGAAGAGCTTCTGGAGCCCCTTCACCTGCAGGAGTGCCTGCGCGGGGGGCGCGGCCGTCATCGTGGAGGCCGTCACGGGTAGAGGAAGCAGCTCACGGCGTGCCCGACGCCGACCGGACGGAGCGCCGGCTCGTCCCGATCGCAGCGGCCGGCCATGAACTCCGGGCACCGTGGATGGAAGGGACAACCGGTTGGCCGATCGTAGGGATGCGGCACCGCTCCCGCGATGGGCGTGAGCCGCTCGCGGGAGCGTGACCGCATCCGGGGGATCGAGCGCAGCAGCGCCTGGGTATAGGGGTGCTTGGGCGCGTGGAAGATCTCGTCCACCGGCGCCTGCTCCACGACCCGGCCCAGGTACATGACGACCACGTCGGTGGCCATCTCGGCGACCACGCCCAGATCGTGCGTGATCAGCATGATGGCCATGCCGTCCTCTTTCTGGAGCTGACGCATCAGTTCGAGGATCTGGGTCTGCGTGGTCACGTCGAGGGCCGTGGTGGGCTCGTCGGCGATCAACAGGGTCGGATGACAGGAAAGCGCCATCGCGATCATGGCCCGCTGGCGCAGACCGCCGCTGAGCTGATTCGAGAGCTGGTCCACCCGCTGCTCAGGCGAGGACACGCCGACCCGCCGCAACATCTCGATGGCCTTCACGCGCGCCTCGCGGCGGCTCACCTGCTGATGCAGCATGATCGCTTCCATGATCTGGCTGCCCACCGTGTGCACGGGGCTGAAGGAAGACATCGGCTCCTGGAAGATCAGGGCGATCTCCGCACCGCGGATGGCCCGCATGGCCCGGCCGTTGGGCCGCAGCGCGGCCAGATCGACGACGTCGGCCTCGCCCGGCTGGGCGGTCTGACGCCGGAAGCGGATCTCGCCCTCCACGATGCGCCCGGGGCGATCCACGATGCCGAGAATGGAGCGCGCGGTCACACTCTTGCCGCAGCCGCTCTCGCCCACGACTCCGAGCGTGGCGCCGGGAGCGAGGTCGAAGCTCACGCCATCCACCGCCTTCACCGTGCCCTCATCCTGGTGGAAATAGGTCTTGAGCCCACGCACAGCCAGGAGGGGGGGACGCGGATCAGCGGCCATAGGGATCCGCGGCGTCCCGGAGCCCGTCGCCCAGGAAGTTGAACGCCATCACCGCGATGATGACCGGCACCGCGGGCAGCATGAGCCAGGGCGAAATAGCCACCGTCTGGACATTCTGCGCCTGCTGGAGCAGCACGCCCCAGCTGATGGCGGGCGGCCGCAGGCCGAGGCCCAGGAAGGACAGCGCGGTCTCGCTCACGATCATCGCGGGGAGGGCCAGCGTGGTCGCCGCGATGATGTGGCTCATGAAGGACGGCACCATGTGGACGAAGATGGTCCGCATCTGGCTGCAGCCCACCAGTCGGGCCGACACCACGAAGTCCTCCTCGCGGAGCGCGAGGAAGCGCCCGCGTACCACGCGGGCCAGCTCGGTCCAGCCGAGCAGCGAGATGATGATGGTGATGGCGAAGTAGATCTGGAGGACGGTCCAGTCGCGCGGCAGGGCGGCGGCCAGGCCCATCCACAGCGGGATGGTCGGGATGGAGCGGAGGATCTCGATGATCCGCTGGATCACCGTGTCGAGGACCCCGCCGTAGAAGCCCGAGAAGCCGCCCAGGATCACGCCCAGCACGAGGCTCATCGCCACCCCGACCAACCCAATGGTGAGGGAGATGCGCGTGCCGTACACGAGACGCGACCAGAGATCGCGGCCCTGCACGTCGGTGCCGAGCAGGAAGATGGTCTTGGTGGCGTCGCCGTCGACGCCGATCAGGTGACGATGCGTCGGGATGAGGCCGAAGAGACGGTACTCGAAACCCTGGGCAAAGAACCTGATGGGGACCTTCACCTCCGGGTCGGCGACGTAGACGCGCTTGAAGGTCTGGGGGTCCCGCGCGCCCTTGAACCCGTGCACGTAGGGGGCGAATCGCCCGCCGTCGAACCAGTAGAGGCGTTGCGGCGGCATCAGCGAGCGCTGCGCCTCGGACACGTTGGGGTCCGCGTAAGCGAGGAAGTCCGCGCCGATGACCACCATGTAGAAGAGCGCGATGACCGCCGCGCTCACCAGCGCCACCTTGTGCTTGCGGAAGCGCCACCACATGAGCTGCCACTGCGAGGCGACGAACACCCGCTGGTCACCGAGCTTGACGCGCTCTTCGGGCGCGGGCACGGGATCGAGAAGCGTCTCGGGCCGCGCCATCACGTGTCCTCGATCCGGATACGGGGATCGATCCAGACGAGCAGGATGTCGGAGATCAAGGTGCCCGCCACCGTCATCACGCCGAGCAGCAGCACGATCGTGCCGGCGAGGAACATGTCCTGGGCGATCAGCGCCTTGAGGAGCAGCGGGCCCACCGTGGGCAGGCCGAGCACGAGGGAGACGATGATGCTGCCCGAGACGATGTACGGCAGCGTGTACCCGATGGTGCTCGCGAAAGGGTTCAGCGCCACGCGCACCGGGTACTTGAGCACCACGGTGCGCTCCGGCAGCCCCTTCGAGCGCGCGGTCACCACGTAGGGCTTGCGCAGCTCGTCCAGCAGGTTCGCCCGCATGATCCGGATCTGCTGCGCGGTGCCCGCCAGCCCCAGGATGAGAGCAGGGATGGGCAGGTGCTTGGCGAGGTCCCACACCTTCGCCGAGCCCCAGGGGGCGTCCTGGAGCTCTGGGGAGAACAATCCCCCGATGTTGGCATTGAAGAAGACGAAGCCGAAATAGAGGATGACCAGCGCGAGCAGGAAGTTGGGCACGGCGAGCCCGATGAAGCCGATGAAGGTGGCCACGTAGTCGCCCACCGAGTACTGGCGCACCGCCGAGTAGATGCCGATGGGGAGCGCGAGCGTCCAGGTGAGGATGAGGGCCGACACCGACACCACAACGGTGAGCCACAGGCGCTCGCCGATCACCTCGGTGACCGGACGTCGCCACTCCATGGACATGCCGAAGTTGCCCTGCACGACCAGCTTCATCCACTTGAGGTACTGGATGTAGATGGGTTGGCCCAGTCCGTACTGGATGCGCAGAGTCTGGGCCTCCTCGTCGGACACCACGCTGCCCATCGAGGCCATCTGCGCGATGTACGACGTGACGTAGTCGCCGGGCGGGAGCTGGATGATGGCAAAGGACAGCACGGAGATCGCCCACACGGTAAAGATCGCGAGGAGCGCGCGGCGACCGATGTAGGCGAGCATAGCGCGGGACCCTCTCCCCGTCTCCTCACCAGACCGCGTGAGGAGACGGGGGAGAGGGAGGCTCCGCTAGTTCTTGAAGTAGAAGGTAATGGGGCGGGAGATGCCCGGGGTCTTGCCGTCGGGGCTGTTGTACATGCGCGACGGGATGTTGCCCATGTTGTTCTTGACCACCCGCACCCCCATGGACGCTGGGCCCTGGCCCACCACCCCGATGATGTAGACCTCCTCGGCCGCGATCCGCCAGACATCCTTGCCGAGCTGGATCCGCTCCTTCTCCGGCACGCCGAAGGCCTTCTTCCACTTCTCCATGAGCTCCTTCATCCGCGGCTCGGGCTCCTTGCCCTGCGCTCCCGCGGAGTGGAACCACTTCACGTAGAGCGGTCCGGACGTCGCCACCGAGGAGAGCTCGAAGGGGAACACGTGCAACGGGAAGGTGAAGAGGTGCTCGCTCCCGTCGTTGTTCCAGGCCGCGAGCTGCTGCTCGTTGTTCGCCGTGCGCTGGAGGGCCAGGCTCCGCTCCACCTCCTGCACCTTCAGATCGATGCCGATCTTCTTCCACTGCTCGCGGATCATCTCGGCGATCTGCGTGTACTGCACGAACTGGCCGCCGAGGGTCATGATCTCGAGCCGCAGCCGGCCCTTGCCGTCGGCGCGCAGGCGATAGCCCTCCGCGTCCTTCTTGGCCAGCCCGAGCTTGTCGAGCATCTCGTTGGCCTTCTTGAGATCGAGGGTGGACCAGAGCTTCCGGTACTGCGGCCCGGGGTTGTACTTGTTGCTGTCCACCGGCACCACCGAGCCCGGCGTGCCCGTGCCGAGCCAGAACGTCTCGTTGATCTGGTCGCGGTCGATCCCGAGGGAGAGGGCGCGGCGGAAGTCGGCGGTGTTGAACCACTTCCCGATCTCCGGATCGGCATCGTAGTTCAGGTTGAACTTGATGATGAGGTCGCAGTAGTCCCCGGGGTCGAGGTAGACCTTGTAGTTCCCCTTCTGCTGGTTCTCGAGAAAGACGGGGAGCTTGCCGAGGTCGACGTGCCGCGAGGCGTAGTCGTACTCGCCGGCGATCGCCCGCAGGTTCAGCACCTCCAGGTTCTCCGCCAGCGTCAGCACCACCTTGTCGATGTACGGGAGCTGGTTCCCCGCGGTGTCCACGAAGGCGCTGTACGGGTTGCGCTCGAGCGTCCAGGTCGGCGTGTTGATCGGCGTCACCGTCTTCCAGGCCGAGACCACCGGCAGGTCGGGGTTGACCGCCCAGTCGTTCCGGTTGAGGAAGAGCCGCACCCAGCTGTCGAACTTCAGGTCCTTCACCTTCTTGTCGAGGTCGGCCGCGCTGACGTACTTGGGGTGGAACTGCTTGAGATAGTGCGCGGGCGCGAAGCCGCCGAGGGCGCGGTACCCCCACATCTGGCCGGCGAGGTCGGTGGAGCCTGCCAGCACGTCGGGGAACATGAAGTATGGCTCGGCAAACTTGTATCGGACGGTATAGGTATCGACCTTCTCGATCGTTCCCTGCTTGCCGTTGATGGCCATGGCCGCGGTGGGAGTGGGGACCAGATCCTTGTTCCGGTAGATGTCCTCGAACCAGAACACGAAGTCATCCGCGGTGAAGGGCTTCCCGTCGCTCCACTTCATGCCGTGTCGCAGGGACAGGAGCCATGTCCGCCCGCCGTCCTGCATCTCCAGGCCCTTGGCGAGATTGGGTACGACCTTGTCGCCGGTGTAGTCCCAGAACATCAGGTGATCCGGCCCCGAGCAGCACCGGAAGCCGTTCCAGAAGTCCGCGGGGCCGGTGAACCCGGCGCGCCAGACGCCGCCGTACTTGCCGATCTCCTTCAGCGGCTTGATGACGATGGGGTCCTGCCCGATCCGCTCGGCCACGGGCGGGAGCTTGCCGGCCTTGACCAGCTCGGCGAGCTGCGGGGCCTCCTTGAAGGCCCTGGGCGCCTTCGCGGCGTCGGTGACGACCTCCGGGCCCTCGAGCTTGCCGATGAGGGTGCTCTTGCTGCTCCCCTGGGCGAGCGCGCCCGCCGCGACCAGCCCACCCAGGAAGCTGGCCGCGACGGCGAACATGAGGAAGAACCGGAGCGTGTGGGCGGGCCGGCGTGGGCGTTCGGTCATGACGCGTCCCCCTTGAGGCGTGCGTGTCTGGCCACCGAGTCCTGCGCGTGTGGGGGATACTGCCCCGACCGCCGCCCACCGTCAAGGGTGGACGCGACCCGTCGGGGCGCATGGGATAATCCCTGCGGCCGGACATGGGCACGACGACCGCACCGCGCGCCGCCGGCGCCCTCCCCGAGGAGGCGCCCCTTCCGATTCACGGCTTCCGCGGCACGCCCGACGAGATCGAGCGCCAGTGGTACGAGCGCGTGTATCGCGGGCGCGGCGACGTCATGCGCCAGCTCACGTGGCGGGCGGTGCTGATGGGCTCGCTGCTCGGCGGCCTCCTGTCGCTCACCAATCTCTATATCGGGCTCAAGGCCGGGTGGGGCTTCGGCGTGGCCATCACGGCCTGCATCCTTTCCTACGCGATCTGGACGACGCTCTACCGGCTGGGCCTGGCGCGGACACCCATGACCATCCTCGAGAACAACTGCATGCAGTCCACCGCCAGCTCCGCGGGCTACTCGACGGGCGGGACGCTCATCTCGGCCTTCGCCGCCTATCTCATGCTCACCGCCGAGCCCCTGTCCCTGCCCCTCCTCCTCGCCTGGGTGTTCTTCCTCGCGCTGCTGGGCGTGACGATGGCCATTCCCATGAAGCGTCAGATGATCAATGTGGAGCAGCTCCGCTTCCCCAGCGGCATCGCCGCCGCCGAGACCCTGCGGGCGCTCCACGCCGTGGACGACCGCGGCGCCCGCTCGGCCCGGGCTCTGGCCTGGGCCGGCGGGCTCGCCATGGTGAGCAAGTTCTGGACCGAGGGCCTCGTCCTCGTGAGTCCCAAGCTCGCGCCCTTCATGATCGGCACCTGGGTCACCGCCCTCAATCAGCGCGTGCTGGGCCCGGCCTGGATGGAGCGCACGGTCCTCTTCTCCTGGGAGCCCATGTTCATCGCCGCCGGAGCCATCACGGGCCTGCGCGTGAGCTGGAGCATGCTGCTCGGCGGCGTCACCGCGTGGATGATCTTCGTGCCCATCCTGCAGCACGCGGGAGTCGTCGAGGGTGGCGGGTACGCCGTGCTGGTGCAGTGGACGCTCTGGGGCGGCGTCGCGTGCATGGTGAGCGCGAGCCTCGTTGCCTTCGGGATGCAGTGGCGGACGGCGCTCCGCGCCTTCGCCGATGTGGGCGCCATGTTGCGCGGCGGGCGCGAGCGCGCGCAGGATCCGGTCGCGGCCATCGAGACCCCCGCCTCGTGGTTCATCGCGGGCCAGCTCCTGGGCTATCTCGGCCTGGCCTGGCTCGGCCACGCGACGTTCGGCATGCCCTACTGGCAGAGCGCGGTGGCGGTGGCGCTCTCGTTCTTTCTCGCCCTCGTGGCCTGTCGCGTGACGGGCGAGACCGACACCACGCCGGTGGGCGCCATGGGCAAGATCACCCAGCTCACCTTCGGCGTGCTCCATCCCGGCAGCGTGCAGGTCAATCTCATGAGCGCCAACATCACCGCGGCGGCCGCGGGCAGCAGCGCCGATCTGCTCACCGACCTCAAGAGCGGCTACCTGCTGGGCGCGCACCCCCGGCGCCAGTTCCTCGCGCAGCTCGCCGGCATCGTCGTCGGCACCCTCGTGAGCGTCCTGGCCTTCCGACTCCTCGTGCCCGACGCGGGCGCGCTGGGCACGGATCAGTTCCCCGCGCCCGCCGCGCAGACCTGGCGCGCGGTCGCCCTGGCTCTCTCGAAGGGAGTGGCCGCGCTCGGCCCGATCAAGCTCTGGTCCATCGTGGTGGGCGGGCTGGTCGGCGTCATTCTCACCGTCCTGCCGAAGATGTTGCCCGCGTGGGAGCCCCTGATTCCCTCGCCGGCCGGGCTCGGGCTGGCGTGGACCTTCCACTGGTACTACGCGTTCTTGTTCTTCCTGGGGGCCGCGGCGGCGTGGTGGATCGAGCGGCGGTGGCCGCGCGCGGCCGAGGAGCTTACCTTCCCGGTGGCCTCGGGCTGGATCGCGGGCGAGAGCCTGATGGGAGTCGGCCTCGTGCTGTGGGAGCACGCCGGCGACCTCGTCCACCGGCTCTTCGCCCGCTGAGTCGCCGCGTCGCTAGCGGGCGCCCGCCCCTTTCGCCGCCGCCTCCGCCTTCTTGAAGTGCTCCTCGCCGAAGTTGTAGAGGTGCGCCCCGCCCATGAAGATCTGGGCGGCGATCTCCCGCGGCACGTTCTTCAGCAGGTTCTCGGCCACGTGCGGGAAGTTGGAGTCGAAGTGCGGGTAGTCGGTGGAGATGCACATGCGATCGGCGCCGATGAGCCCCGCGGTGGCCTCGATCTCGGGCTCGCTGCCCTCGACGGCGGCCCAGCAGTTGCGCCGGAAGTATTCCCGCGGGGTGAGGGAGAGATAGGGAGCGTGCGTGTCGCGGTACTGCGGGTAGTCCCACTCGATGCGCGACAGGATGCCGGGCGCCCATGAGTTCTGCGCCTCGAGGAAGCCCACCCGGAGCTTCGGGTGGAACTCGAACACGCCGCCGATGATCATGGCGATCAGCGCCTGCTGCATCTCGATCCAGTGGCTGGCCACGTGGCGATAGAAGCGGTTCTCGCCGTAGAGGACGTTCATGTGCGAGTACGGGGCGCCCGTGCCCTCGTGGAAGCCCCACGTCACGTTGAGGTCCTCGTGCACGGTGTAGAGCGGGTCCCAGTAGTTCGAGTGCCAGAAGTGACCGTTCACCAGGTTCGGCCGGTTGAAGGAGCCCACCGCGCCCAGCTCCCGCACGCAGCGGATCAGCTCGCGGCAGGCCAGGTGCACGTCGTGGAAGGGCAGCATGGCCACGAACTTCAGGCGCTCGGGGCTGTACTGGCAGAACTCGTGGATCCAGTTGTTGTAGGCCTGGCAGAGCGCGAGCGAGAGCTGCGGGTCCATGCCGTCGCGGGCGATGAGGGAGAGGCCGCTCGTGGGGTACAGCACCGCGATGTCCACGCCTTCCATGGCCATGCCCATGACCTGCGCCTCGGGGTTGTAGTTCCGCTCGATGGCGAACTGGAGCCGGCCGGTGTCGGCCAGCCGCGAGCCGGACAGGGGCTGGCTGCTCGTGGTCGGGCCCGGCTTGGCGCGCTTGCGGTACTGCTGGAGATCCGCGTCCGAGGTGGGAATGCCGTCGATGACGATCGAGCCGGCGGCGCCCCGCTTCGCCCGCCCGTCCGATCCCACCAGGGTGGTCACCCGGTGCTTGAACTTCGGGTCGAGGTAGCGATCGAAGAGGTCCGGAGGCTCCATGATGTGCATGTCGCAGTCGACGAAGCGCAGCCCGTCTTTCACGGTATCCCTCCGCGTCAGGGTGGCGACCGGTCCGATGCCTGCCCAGTTGTCAGATGGTCGGCCCACGCCGGGCCCCTGTCAAGCCGGGGAACGCGGTATGATGACGGACGCGCCGCGAGGCGCCCGCCGCCCGATCCCCCCGGCGAGCCGTCACTGCAAAAGGAGCGTCACATGAAAGCCGCCGTCTTCCACGGTCCGCATCAGCCGCTCACCATCGAGACCGTCGACATCGACAAGCCCATGGGCCGCGAGGTGCTCGTGCGCACCGTCGCATCTGGAGTCTGCCACAGCGATCTGCACTTCGTGGACGGCCTCTATCCGTTTCCCGCCCCCGCCATCCTGGGCCACGAGGCCGCGGGCATCGTGGAGGCGGTGGGCCCGCAGGTGGTCGAGTTCCGGCCCGGCGATCACGTGATCTGCTGCCTCTCGCTCTTCTGCGGTCAGTGCGAGTACTGCCTCACCGGCAAGACTCATCTCTGCCAGACGCGCCCTGCCCGCACCAAGGGCGAGCCGCCGAAGCTCTCGTGGAAGGGACAGCCGGTGAACCAGTTCGCCAACCTCTCCGCCTACGCGGAGCAGATGCTGGTGCACGAGAACGCACTGGTCAAGATCGACGACCAGATGCCGCTGGCCCAGGCCGCCCTCATCGGGTGCGGCGTCACCACCGGCGTGGGCGCGGTGCTCAACACCGCGCGCATCGAGCCCGGCTCCACCACCGCCATCTTCGGCGCGGGCGGCGTGGGCCTGGCCACCATCCAGGGCGCGCGCATCGCCGGCGCCCGCATGATCATCGCGGTGGACACGGTGGCGGCCAAGCTCGCCCGGGCCAAGGATCTGGGGGCCACGCATCTGGTCGACGCGTCCAAGGACGATCCCGTGAAGGCCATCCGCACGCTGACGGGGGGCGGCGTGGACTACTCGTTCGAGGCCATCGGCCTCAAGATCGCGGCCGAGCAGTGCTTCGACTGCATCAAGCCGGGCGGCACCGCCACCGTCATCGGCATGATCCCGGTGGGGCAGAAGATCGAGCTCGACGGGCCCATGTTCCTCCGCGAGAAGAAGATTCAGGGCTGCAGCATGGGCTCGAACCGCTTCAAGGTGGACATGCCCCGCTACATCGAGCTCTACCGCCAGGGGCGCTTGAAGCTCGACGAGATGGTCACCCGCCGCGGCAAGCTCGAGGAGGTCAACGACGCCTTCCGGGCCATGAAGGCGGGCGAGGTCGCCCGCACGGTGCTGATGTTCGACTGAGCCCCTCCGCGGTCGGCGGCGGCGCCCCGCCCGGGTAGCCCCAAGGTCTCATTGGGGCGCCGCCGCCGGCTGTCGTACACTGCCAAGGTCTCATTCTTCCGATTCCAGGAGAGCTATATGGCCACGTCGCGCACCGGTCTGGTCTCGCCCGCCGGGGGGACCCTCGTCGACCTCTTCGTCCCCGCGGAGGGCCGCGCCGAGCTGCGCGCCCATGCCACCCGCCTGCCCTCCGTGCAGATCTCCGAGCGCGCGCTCTACGATCTGGAGCTGCTCGCCACCGGCGCCTTCTCGCCGCTGGACCGGTTCATGAGCCGCCGCGATCACGAGCGCGTCCTCGGCGAGATGCGTCTGGCCGGCGGCCAGCTCTTCCCGATCCCGGTGACGCTGCCGGTGAACCGCGTGCCCGGACTGCGGCTCGACGGCGACATCGCGCTGCGCGACGCGCACAACGAGCTCCTCGGCGTCATGACGATCGAGGAGGCCTACGAGTGGGACCGCGGCGAGACCGCGCAGCACGTGCTGGGCACCCGTGACGTGCGCCACCCGCTCGTGGCGGAGATGGAGCGCTGGGGCGAGGTCAATCTCTCCGGGCGCGTGCGTCTGCTCGCGCTCCCGCCGCGCCACGATTTCCGCGATCTCCGGCTCACTCCCGCACAGGTGCGCGCCCGCCTGGCCGAGGCCGGCGCGGTGAACGTGGTCGCCTTCCAGACGCGCAATCCCCTCCACCGCGCGCACGAGGAGCTGACTCGCCGCGCCGCCGATCTCATCAAGGGCACGCTGCTGCTCCACCCGGTGGTGGGCATGACCAAGCCCGGCGACGTCGACTACTACACGCGCGTGCGCACCTACAAGGTGCTGGTGGAGCGTTACTACGAGCGCGGGCGCGTGGTGCTGTCGCTGCTGAACCTCGCCATGCGCATGGGGGGCCCGCGGGAGGCCCTATGGCACGCCCTCATCCGGCGTAACCACGGCGCCAGCCACTTCATCGTGGGCCGCGATCACGCGAGCCCCGGCCTCGACTCGACGGGCAAGCCCTTCTACGGCGCCTACGACGCCCAGGAGCTGGTGGGCCGCCACCAGGAGGAGATGGGCATCACCATGCTGCCGTTCGGCGAGATGATGTACCTGCCCGACGAGGAGCGCTACGAGGAGTCCTCGCGCGTGCCGAAGCAGGCGCGCACGGCCTCCATCTCCGGCACCCAGGTTCGCGAGGAGTTCCTCAACGCGGGCGTCAAGCTCCCGGACTGGTTTACCCGCCCCGAAGTCGCGCAGATCCTCATGGAGACCTATCCGGCGCGGCACCGGCAGGGGGTGTGCGTCTGGTTCACCGGCCTCAGCGGCGCCGGCAAGTCCACCACCGCGGAGATCCTCACCACGCTGCTCCTCGAGCGGGGCCGCAACATCACCGTGCTGGACGGCGACGTGGTGCGCACGAACCTGTCCAAGGGGCTGGGCTTCAGCAAGGAGGACCGCGACACCAACATCCGGCGCATCGGCTTCGTGGCCGCCGAGATCGTCCGGCACGGCGGCGTCGCCCTCTGCGCGGCGGTGAGTCCCTATCGGGTCACCCGTGACGAGGTCCGGCACATGGTGGGAGCCGACCACTTCGTCGAGGTGTTCGTGGACACGCCCCTGGAGGAATGCGAGCGGCGGGACAGCAAGGGCGTGTACGCGAAGGCGCGGCGTGGCGAGATCAAGGGCTTCACCGGCATCGACGACCCCTACGAGGCGCCGGAGCACCCTGAGATCACGCTCGACACCCTCGTGTCTACTCCCGACGCCAACGCCCGTCGCGTGCTCGAGTACCTCGAGCGCCAGGGCTTCGTGCGTTAGGCCGGCGGGCGCGCTACTGCCACGAGACCTCTTCCCGCGGGACGCCGAAGTACTCGCGGTAGGCCTTGAAGCGCCGGCCGAGATCGTCCGGGTCGAGCCCGAATGCGCTCATCGAGTACCGATGGGCGCCGTGCTTGTCCTTGGGGTTCTCGGCGAGGAAGCGGCGCATGGCCGCCGACGCCGCCTCGGTCAGGGGAATGTCGAAGTGCGCGTAGATGCGCCGCACCACCGTGAGGGGATCGCGAAGCATCTCCTGGTAGTGGACGTCAAAAAAGCGGTCGGGCGAGACACGACCGCTGCGCCGGAGCCGCATGGCCCGGTCGAGCCCATTGGTCCAGCGCCGGCTCACCTCGTGTCCGATCTCCAAGGGATCCAGCTCGTCGGTGAAGGCGCGCTGGAGCACGGCGGTCAGGCTGGCCACCGAGGCCAGCACGGTGAGGGGGTCGCGGTGGGTCTGCACGATGAGCGCGTCGGGATAGGTCGCGAGCAGCGCGTCGAACGCGAACAGGTGCGCGGGCGCCTTCAGCACCCACCGCCGCGCCGGGGTGCGCCACTGGAGCTGCTGGAGAAAGCGCCGATGGAAGCGGTAGGCGGGCCCCAGATCTTGCTGCTCGAGCCACTCCTGGTACGTGGGAACATGATACGTGGTGTGGAACCGCGGCGAGAGGAACGTCGGGCTCATGATCGCGATGCACTCGAGGGCGAGCTGCGCGCCGAGGGGATGAATCGCCTTGAAGTCCGGCGTGAGGGCGTCGAACCACGCGAGCTGCCGCGCCGCCTTCGCGATGCGGGGGTCGCTCGCGTAGCTGGCGGCTTCGGGGGGCGGCGACGGGGACATGACCTCCCATGCCTGGGCGACGCGGCTGGCCGGATCCTGGGCGAGGAGATGGTGGAGCAGCGTGCTCCCCGTGCGGGGCAGGCCCACGATGAAGAGCGGCCGGCGCACCTCCTCCGCCGCGATCTCGGGGTGGCGCGCGCGATCGGCCTCCAGACGCAGGCGCGTGCTGAGGAGCCCCACCACGTCGCCGCGGGCCGCGAGACGGCCCACGAGCGTGAGCCGGGCCTCCCGGTCGAGGCCCGCGAGCACGAGCCGCAGGGGCTCGCGGAAGCCCTCGTCCCCGAAATCCTTCAGACCCGTGGCGCGGCGAGCCGCGGCGAGCAGCGTCTCTTCGTCCAGCGAGACGGGCGACATCCCCGTCCGTCCGAGCAGGGCCCCGGCGGCGTTGGTCGACCGCACCACCGCGCGCAGTGCCTTCGGCGTGAGCATCATCGTATGCGCTCTCCTTTCCCACGTCGTCGCGGCAGCGTCGCCGACCGCGAGACGCCATGCAATGAGACCAAGGTCGGACGGTTCTCGGGCCCGGCGCCCGCGGTGAGGGTACTCGCGTGACCGCGCCCTGGGTGGGCCCCAGCGTCGTGGCGGTCGTGCGACGCGCGACGCGCCGGCCGCTCGCCACCGTGGCGCTGTCGCTCGTCCTTGCCGCGCTCTCGCTCACCTACACGCTGCATGCGATCGGCTTTGTGACGTCCAGCGTGCGCCTCCTGCCGCAGCACGCGCGCTACGTCGTGCTCCTCCGCGAGTATCTCAAGGACTTCGGCGAGCTCAACGATATCCTGGTGGCCGTCGAGGCGCCCCCGGAGCAGGCCCGGCTCTTCGCGGCGCGCTTGGCCGAGCGGCTCCGTCAGGACGGCCTCGGTGCACGTGTCACCTATCGGGTGGATCCCACCTACTTCAAGGGACGCGCGCTCCTCTACCTGTCCGTCGACGATCTCACGACCCTCCGCGACCGCCTGTACGACTATGAGAACTTCCTTACCGACTACGCGGCCCGACCCACCCTGGACCAACTTCTCGAGGGCGTCAACCGGCAAATCGCCGGCGCCATGGTCGGAGGCCTGTTCGACCTCGGCCTGGAGGGAAAGCAGGCGGCCGACCTCCGCTTCCTCCAGGCCCTGCTCCAGCAGATGGGGAAGCGGCTCGACGGCGCGGCCGCCTACACCTCGCCTTGGTCCAGCGCATTCTCGATGGGCCGGCTGGACGACCCCGACGCCGGCTACTACTTCTCGAAGAACCGCACGATGCTGTTCGTGTTCGTGGCGCCGCGGCGGGACGAGGGCAACTTCGTCGAGAACCGCGATCGCATCCGCGACATCCGCGCCGCGGTGACGCACCTCGCCGCCGAGTTTCCCGGCGTCCGCGCGGGCGTGACCGGCGCCCCCGCCCTGTCGAACGACGAGATGGCGGCGGCGTTCGAGGACGGCCGGCTCGCGTCGATCCTCGCCTTCGCGCTGACCCTGCTCCTCCTCCTGGTGGCCTTCCGCGCGGTGGTGACGCCGCTCCTCATGGTCGGGACGCTGGCGGTGAGCCTGGGATGGTCGATGGGCCTCATCACGCTGGTGGTGGGGCATCTGAGCGTCTTCTCGGTGATGTTCATCTCCATCGTAGTGGGGATCGGGATCGACTACGGGATCTACTTCCTGTTCCGCTACGAGGAGGAGCGCGCGCTGGGAGCCTCGGTGCCGATGGCCCTCGAGCGCGCCGCGCTCTTCGCCGGGCCCGGCATCCTCCTCGGCGCCCTCACCGCCGCCGGCGCCTTCCTCGTGCTGGTGCTCACCACGTTCCAGGGCATCCGCGAGTTCGGCTTCGTTTCCGGCATCGCGGTCCTGTTCGCGTTCTTCTCCATGATCACGCTGTTCCCCGCCTGCCTGGTCCTGGTGGACCGCCGCCCGGCGAGCGCGTTCGCCGCCTCGGCGAGGAGCGGGCTACCGCCCCACGCACGCTGGCTCGAGACGATCGTGAGCTACCGGAAGACCATCCTCGCCGCCGCCGCCCTCATCTCCGTGGTGGCGGTGTGGGGGGCGGCGGGCGTGGGCTTCGACTACAACCTGCTGCGCCTGCAGGCCAAGGGCGTGGAATCGGTCGTGTGGGAAGAGCGGATGCTCGCCGAGTCGGGCCGCTCGGGCTCCACCGCGTTCGCGACCGCGGGAACGCTGGAGGAGCTCCAGCGCAAGCAGGAGGCGTTCGCGCGACTGTCGAGCGTGTCGCGCGTCGAGAGCATCCTGCTCCTCTATCCCCAGCAGCAGAAGGAGAAGATCGCGCTGATCCGGCAGATGGAGGATCCGCTCGCCGAGGTGCGGCTCAACGAGCCGCCGCCCACTTCCGTCGCCGCGGTGCGCGGCGCCCTCGAGACCCTGCGCCGGCGGCTGGGCGTGGTGGCGGGCGCGGCCGAGGGGCGCACCGACACCAGCGACGTGCGGGCGCTCGAGGCCAGCGTGGGCGAGGTGCTCGCCAGGCTGGGCGCCCCCGACGCGGCCCCCGCCCTCTCCGCCCTCCAGCAGGACCTCTACCGCGATTTCGCGGACAAGCTCGATGACTTTCGCCACAATCTCGAGCCGCGGCAGGTGGCGCCCGGCGAGGCGCCGCCCGAGCTGCGTCAGCGCTATGTCGGCACGAGCGGGCGCTACCTCATCCGTCTCCAGCCTGCAGTGCACATCTGGGAGCAGGCGGGCGCCGAGCGCTTCGTGCGCGAGCTCCGCTCGGTGGATCCCGACGTGACGGGGCCGCCCATTACCGCCTTCGAAGCCATCAAGCTCATCCGCCGAGGCTACTTCGAGGGGACGTTCTACGCGCTCGTGGTCGTCGCGATCGCAACCGCGGCGATCCTGCGCAGCACGCGCGCGACCGTGCTCGCCCTCGCCCCCCTGATGCTGGGCGTGGTGTGGACGCTGGGGCTCATGCACGTGTTCGGTCTGCGGTTCAACATGGCCAATGTCTGGGCGATGCCGCTCATCATCGGGATCGCCGCGGAGTTCGGCCTCAACATCTACGTGCGCTTCATGGAAGGCCGCGACCGCGGCGGCCACACCCTCGCGCGCAGCACCGTGCTGGGCGTGGTGCTGAACGGCTTCACCACCATGGCCGGCTTCGCGAGCCTGCTCGTGGCGCGCCACCAGGGCATCTTCGGCCTCGGCCTTCTCCTCACGATCGGCACCGCGGTGAGCCTGATCGCCTCGCTGGCGGTGCTCCCCGTCCTCATCGAGCTCTACGGCGCGGAGCCGCCGCGCCGGCGCCAGGCGGACGAGCCCGATCGGGTTCCCGCCGCCGTCTGAGCGCGGCATGCTGATCCTCGCCGACTTCCTCGACAGCCTCCTGCGCGGCGCTGTCCTGGTAAGTCTGAGCCTGGCCCTCGGCGGCGTCGCCTGGGGGCTCTGGGTGCTGCGAGGCATGCCGGCGGGCACCCCGCCGCCGCTCATCAGGCGCAGCCTCCGGCTGCTCCAGCTCGGCGCGATCACGCTGGCCGTGGGCCAGGCGCTCCTGCTCGCGCTCAAGTCGGCACGGCTCATGGACTCGCTGGGACCGGACGCGCTCGGCGCTTTCGCGCGCACCGAGCACTTCGACGCCGGCGTGGCGCGCGCCGGCCTCGCCCTGGCCCTCGCCATCGCCGCCCGCGTCCTCGAGCGCGCGCCGTCGAGCGCGCGTCGCTGGGCGGCGGTGACCGTGCTGGCGTCGCTGGTGGCGCTGAGCTCTGCCTGGCTCACCCACGCGACCGGCCGGCTCGAGCATCGCGCGCCCCTGATGGTCCTGACCGTGCTCCATCAGGTCGGCGCGGCGGCGTGGCTCGGCGGGCTCGTCCAGCTCGCCGTCGTGGGCCGTCTCGCGCGACGCGACGCCGACGTGGACGCGCGCTGGCCCGAGCTCGTGGCGCGCTTCTCGCGGCTGGCCGTCACCACGGTGCTGGTCCTGGTCGCGAGCGCCGCGCCGCTGGCGTGGACTTACACGGGCACCGCCGACGCGCTCGTCGGCACGGGCTACGGCGCGCTGGTGCTCACCAAGACCATCATGCTCGCGACCACGCTGGCTCTGGGCGCGCTCAACTTCGCCACCGCGCGGGGGGGCGCCTCCGGCGTGGCGGCGGCCGCCCTCCGCGGGCGGCTGCCGCGCCTGGTCGAGGCCGAGGCGATCCTGCTCGTCATGATCGTGTTCGCGGCCTCGGCGCTGTCGTCCCAGCCGCCGGGCATCGACCTGCCCCATGCCGAGCGCGCCACGGTGGCCGAGGTGGCGGAGGTGTTCCGGCCGAAGCTGCCGTCGCTCCTCACGCCTTCGGTGGAGACGATGCGGGAGAGCCGCGCGCGGGCGGCGACGGGCGAGCGCAGCCACGACGCCTATCGCTGGTCCAACTTCAGCCACAACGTCTCGGGGCTGATCCTCCTCGGCATGAGCCTCTACGCGCTCGCCGGCTTCGCGAGCGGCCGGGCCTGGGGCCGCCACTGGCCGGTGGGGTTTCTCGCCCTCGCCGCCTTCATCTATCTGCGCGCCGCCGCTAACGAGGGCGCCTGGCCGTTCGGGTCCACCCGCCTCGACCAGATCGACGCCGAGGGCCTGCAGCACCGCATGGCCGCCGCCCTGGTGGTGGGGCTCGGCGCGGTCGAGTGGCGCGCGCAGGCCTGGGCGGCGTCGCGGGGCCGGGTCGCCTATGTCTTTCCCGTCCTCGCGGCGGCGGGCGGCATCCTGCTCCTCGCCCACTCGCACGCCGCCTTCCAGCTCAAGTCGAGCTTCCTCGTCCAGGTCACGCACACCACCATCGGCGCCTTCGCCGCGTTCCTCGTGGCGGCGCGCTGGCTCGAGCTCGGGCTGGCGCCGCCCTGGCGGCGCGTCGCGGGAGTGGCGGCGAGCGCGAGCATGCTGGCCATCGCGCTGATCCTGATCTTCTACCGCGAGGCCAATGTCGTCCTGTCACCTTGAGGTTCATTCCGTTGTCCCCCCGGGCATTGACACCGCGCATCTTGCGTTCCTACACTGCCTGAACCCCAGCGCGGGAAAGGAGGCCCCCATGGTCACGATCATCGCTCGAGCCGCATCCGCCACCCTCGTAGTGGCGCTGCTGATGGGCTGCACCACGGTGCCGCCCACGACGGAGGAGCGGGACGAGCTCGTCCAGAGGGCGGAAGCGGAGCGGCAAGAGTGGAAGAAGATCGATCCGGACATGGAGGCCTTCGTCCAGAAGCGCTACGGCTTTGCCTTCTTCCCCGAGGTGACCAAGGGCGGCCTGGTCTTCGGCGGAGCCTACGGTCGGGGCGTCGTGTACGAGCAGGGGACGCACGTTGGCTACGCCGACCTGACCGAGGGCTCCTTCGGCCTTCAGATCGGCGGGCAGACCTTCAGCGAGCTGATCGTGTTCCAGGACAAGTACGCGTTCGAGCGCTTCAAGCGGAACGCTGTGGACTTCGGCGCTCAAGCAACGGCGATCGTGGCCAGGTCGTCCGCCTCCACCAATGCCCCGTTCGTGGACGGCATTGCGGTGTTCGTGCGACCGCTCTCGGGCGCGATGGCGGAGGCCAGCATCGGGGGTCAGCGCTTCACTTACGCGCCGAAGTAGCGGGTGCTCAGCCGTCAGCGGTAGCCGAGCCCGTCCAGGTCGAGCTCGGGCATGCGGCCGCCCATGAGATCGGCCACGATCCGCGCGGTGCCGCACGCCATCGTCCAGCCCATGTGCCCGTGCCCGCAGTTGAGGTAGAGGTTGCGGTGGCGGGCGAGGCCGAGGATCGGCGGGCCGTCCGGCGTCATCGGGCGCAGGCAGGCGCGGTACTCGCCCCGGCCGTAGTCGGCGGCCTCCGGGAAGAGGTCGCGGGCCAGCCGCAGGATGTTGGCGAAGTTGCGGGGGGTCCAGCTCCAGTCGTACCCGGCGAACTCCGCCGTCGAGGTGAGACGGAGCCGGTCGCCCAGGCGTGACCAGGCGACCAGCCATTGCTCGTCCACGCCCGAGATGGACGGCACGAGGCCGCCGGGCTTGACGGGGAACGTGGAGGAGTAGCCCTTCGCGGGATAGATCGGCAGGCTGACCCCGGCGGTCCGCGCGATGGAGGGCGCGGCCACGCCCAGGGCCAGCACGTAGGCATCCGCGGTGAGCACGCCGTCGCTGCTGATCACGCCGTCGATGCGATCGGCGGCCGCGCGCAGCGCGGTCACGCGCGTGCCCAGCCGCACCACCGCCCCGTGCTTCTCCCGGCACACGCGGGCCAGCCCCTCCGAGAAGAGGCGCGAGTCCCCGCTCGAGTCGCCGAGATCGCGGATCGCGCCGGCCACTTTGCCCTGTACCGGCGCGAAGACGGGGTCGAGCCGCGCCAGCGCCGGCCCGTCGAGGATCTCCTGCCGCTGGCCGTGCTCGGCGAGCAGTGCCATGCGCTTCTGCGCCGCCTCGAGCTCGCGCGGTTCGCGGTGCACGTAGAGCGCGCCTCGATGAATGGCCTGGTACTCGATGCCCTCGTCGCGGGCCACGGCGTCGAGCACCCGCTGGCTGTACTGGCAGAGCCGGAGCTTCACCAGCGTGTTGCGCCGCGCTCGCGCGCTCGTGCACTCACGAAGAAAGCGCAGGCCCCACGTGTAGAGCCGCGGATCGGTGCCGAGGCGGAGCCGGATGGCCGTCTCGCCGCCCCGCAGCGAGTCCCAGAGCATGCGCGGCGCCCGCGGCGAGGCCCACGCGAAGGAGTGCCCGGGCGCGATGATCCCGGCGTTGCCACCGGTGGCCTCGAGCCCGAGGCTCTCCTTCTCCTCGAGCAGCGTCACCTCGTGGCCGGCCTGACCGAGGAAGTACATGGTGGTCACGCCCACCACGCCCCCGCCGAGGACGAGGACCTTCACGTGCGGAACCGCCGGGCGGCGACGACGGTGAGCACGATGGCGAGGATGAGCACCGCCAGCTGCGCGATCACGAAGGGCGCCTCGGTCTGATTGGGCGCCAGCCTCGTGAGCGCGGGGGCACCGACCACGTAGATCACCCGCCAGGCGCCCACCATGCCGAGCCGTAGCGGGCCACGACGGTGACGGCCAGTACCACGAGCGAGACGATCCCGATCTTGTGCGAGGGCAGCAGATGGTCGAAGGGGAAGCCGAAGCCCGTCACGCTGGTGAGGATGGTGGTCACGAGGAACAGCGCGGTCCAGCCGGCGAGCCGCCGGCCCGCCGGGTGAAGGCCTTGAGGCTCAGACCCAGCGTCATGGGCTATCGGGGTTGAGGGACCCCCTTACTGGCACAGGGCGAGCAAGCGGTCCGCCAGGACCTTCTTCGGCACCTTCCCCACCAGCGTCTCCACGACCTTGCCATCCTTCACGAACAGGAGCGACGGGAGCGCCTTCACGCCGAAGCGCTCGGCCACTGCGGGCTCCGCCTCGACGTTGATCTTGCCCACGGTGGCGCGACCCGACATCTCGCGCGCGAGCTCGTCGATCATGGGCGCGATCGCCTTGCAGGGCACGCACCACGGCGCCCAGAAGTCGAGCAACACGGGGCCGGACGCGAGGGTCGCGTCGATGGTATCCGCGGTGATGTGGCGGGCGCCGTCCTGAGGGCTTCCGGAAGCTTCGGTCATCGCTGATGTCCTCCCACGGTTTGGATGCGGAGCCGAGCGCGCGCGCTTCCGGCGGCGACCCAGGCGGAAGTCAGCCTATCACAGGCAGGGAGGGCGGAGTGTCAGCCCTGGGACAGGGCCAGATCGGAGCGATCCTCCTCCTCGTCACCATTGCGAAGGAGGTCGAGGAGGCGCGGATCGGCGGGGACGATGATGCCCGTGGCGCCCACGGCGCCCGCGGCGTCACGCAGCGCCCGCCACGCCTCTCGCCCGTCGGGCGCGGGCACGCGGGCCCAGAGCTCGAAGGGCGCCGCGAGCCGTTCGCGCGTGCGCCGGTCCCGCGCCTGGTCGAAGGCGGCATGGCACTGCTTGGGCTCGTCGACGATAGCCACGAGCCCGTCGGAGAGCCGAGCGCCCAGCAGGGACTGGCCGTCCCCCCCTCCTTGCAGGAGGACGGGCGACGGCCCTGCGCGACGGGCGCACGCGATCAGCCCTTCCGTGTCTGCCGGCCGCGCCGCCGCCGTCACCGCGGCGAAGAGACGGCCCCGCGAAAGGCGCTCGAGGGTGACCATGCGCCGCGCCAGCTCGTCCGGAGCGGCGGTGTCGAAGGCGGAGACGGGCGCCGCCAGCCGCGCGCGGCCGGTGACGGCGGCGACCCCGGCCAGGACCATCCACGGATCGAACGCGTCGTCGGCCAGCCACAGCGAATCGACCCCCGCGGCGTCGAGCGCCCGCGCATCCGCGAGATAGTCCCCGGAGTCGGTGAAGCGGCCGGGCAGCAGGACGCCGATCTTCATCGGGCTACATCTGGGCGCCGAAGATCACCACGATCCGGAGCGCGAGCCCGCCCAGGAGGACGAGGAAGGCGGCGAGCACCGGCTCGCGGCGGTGGCCGCTGCCCATCCGCGTCATCACGAGCGGGATCACGGTGCCTACGACGACCAGCGCCCAGAGCGCGAGCCAGCGTGGCGCCAGCAGGCGCGAGGCCAGGGCACCCAGTGTGGCGAAGAACGCCACGAGCAGGATCAGCTCCAGGACGATGAAGTAGGCGTCCGCGCGGGACAGTTTCCCCTGGGTGCTCGCCGCCGCATCGGAGCGTCCGCGCGCGAGGAGGGCCAGGGTGCCCGCGGCCACGCTGAGGCCGGAGGCGAGGAAGACGCCGCCCAGGGTCCACGTGTCGCTCCAGATCGGCTGATTGCTCACGCTGATCAGCACGCCGGTGTAGCCCGCGATGAAGAGCCCGAGGAAGGCGCCGATGATCATCAGGACGCGGCCGAAGCCGCCGGACATGAGACTGGCAATGCCTCGAGCCACCCCATTCCGGGTGTAGCCCTCCTTGAACAGGACCTCGATGAAGGACAGCGTGACAAAGACGCCGAAGAGGAGCAGCGCCCAGGCGCCGACGGACATGGGGGACCAGTACTTGAAGTTGAGCTCCCACGTCCGGCTGTTGATCAGCATGTGCCAGAAACGGCTGGGGCGGCCCAGGTCGAGCGTGAGGAGGAGCGGGCAGATCGCCATCGCGGGGAATGCGACGAGGAAGGCCAGACGCGCCACGCCCTCATCCCGGGAATCCCCGAGCAGGCGAAGCAGCGTTCCGATGAGATACGTGCCCCCGGCGATCCCGCCGAGGAAGAAATACCAGACGATGTACCACTCCCACTGGGGCGGCGCCACGAAGTGCTGGGGCATGGCCTAGTTCTCCCCGCGCTGGCGGAACGCGATGACCGCGCCCACGAGGCCGAGCACCGCAGTGACCGCAGAGCCGAGATAGGCCCGCACGTTGTTGCGGCTCGGGAGCACCGCGTTCTCGGCGTTCGGCAGCTTGTACGCCTCGGGCTTGTCCGTGAGGAGGAACAGGGCGTGGAGACCCCCGTACTCCTTCTCGCCGTAGATCTGGGCGTTGGCCACCCCCTGGCCCTGCAGCACCTTGAGCCGTGCCCCCGCCACCTCGCGCATCTCGTTGAGCTCGCCGAACTTGATGGACTCGGTGGGACAGGCCTTCGCGCAGGCGGGGACGAGGTTGTTCTGGAGCCGGTCGTAGCAGAACGTGCACTTCTGGGCGAGGCCGGTGTCCTCGTTGAAGCCGATAACGTTGTACGGACAGGCGGCGATGCAGTCCCGGCAGCCGTTGCAGACGTCCGGTTGGATGTAGACGGTGTCGAACTCCGTCCGGATGATCGCGTTGGTGGGGCAGACCTCCATGCAGCTGGCGAGCGCGCAGTGCTTGCAGACGTCGCTCATCATGCTCCAGGCGACGGTGCCCTGCGGCGTCCCCCGCTCGATGAACTGGACGTGGCGCCAGTTCTGCTCGTCGAGCTTCCCGGTGTTGTCGAAGCTGTCGAGGAACTTCGGCTTATGGCCCGGCAGCTGATTCCACTCCTTGCAGGCGACCTCGCAGGCCTTGCATCCGATGCAGAGCGTGGTGTCGGTGAAGAAGCCAACCGTACGCGCCATGTGGGCTCTCCTATATCCCCATGAGATTCGGCACGATCTTGGCGAAGCCTCTCTCTTGCATGTGCAGATCGATGGGCAGGGCAACCAGCTCGTCGACGACCGGCACCGCGTCGCGGTCCCGGCGCAAATCCACCGTGATGAGGTAGCGCCGGCAGCTCTCACAGGAGTCCGCGCGGAGATGCGGCAGCCTCTCGGCGTCCGAGAAGATAGGCAGCTTCGAGGTCGTCCGCTCCCCGCAGGCCGGACAGGCCATGCGCTCGTGGATCCATTCCTCCCCGCACCGGCAGCAGAGGAGCCGGCGGGGTGGGGTCAGGAGCTCTCCACTCGCCTCGCCGACCACCGAGAGCTGGGGCCGACCGCCGCAACGCGGGCAATGGCCCTCGGCCCGCTCGCCGGAATCCGCCGGCCACGCCCCGGCCCCGAGCGCCTCGAGCACCGGGGCGACCGCGGCGCGGGCCAGGTAGTCGTCCACGGGCGCCTGCGCCTCGCCGTCCAGCCAGCGCCGCACCGACTGGTCGAGCCCGCCGCGGGCGAAGCGCTCGCGCGCCGCCTCGACGAGTGCGGCGGGCCCCGCCGCGAGGGTTTCCTCGACGATGTCGCCCATCACGCGGTCGGCGACGTACGCGGCCAGCCGCTCACGACCGGGCCGATCGTCGAGCGCCGCCGCATACGCCCGCTCCTGTGCGTCGAGCAGCGCCGCGTAGAGCCGGAGCATCTCGCCCGCGTAGGGCCAGCGCTTCTGAAGCCGAGTGGCCCGCCGCCGCCGCTCCCCCCATCGGGGGGCGACGGCGGGGGCCGCCGCCACGCGCTCCATCAAATCTTCTCGATGTTGACCAGGAACGCCTTGAATTCTGGCGTCCGGGAATTCGCGTCTCCCACAAACGGGGTGAGGGCGTTGGCCAGCCAGTTGGCGCCCTTGGTCGGATCGCGGTCGGCCGCGATGCCCACGAACCCCCAGTGGATCGGGATGCCGATGTGATAGACCTTCTTGCCGTTGAACTCGAGGGGACCGAGGCGATTGGTCACGATCGCCGCGACCTCGAGCTTGCCGCGCTTGGACGACACCCGCACGCGGTCGCCGCTCTTGATCCCCTTCTCGCGCGCTACGTCCTCGGGGACCTCTACGAAGGGATAGGGCTGCAGGCGATCCAGATGCGGGACGTGCTGGGTAACGTAGTGCTCGTGCTCGGTGAGGCGATAGCTGGTCGCGATATACGGGTAGTCCTTGGCGGTGCCGAACCGGTCGGCGCGCCCGGCCTGCTTGTCGTAGAGGAACACGACGGGCGACTCCGACTGACCGGAGTGCAGCGGATTGACGATCGGCGACTCCATCGGCTCGTAGTGCTCGGGGAACGGGCCGTCGAGCATGGAGGCGGAGAAGAGCCGGCCCACGCCCTCGGAGTTCATGATGAAAGGCCCCCACGCCTTGGGGCTGCGGGGCTCCATGGTCGGGGGATAGTCCGGCACGTCGCCCACCCACTTCTTCTGCTCGGCGTCCCACTTGATGCCGGGGCGCTTCGGATCCCATGGCTTCCCGTCGAGATCCGCGGACGCCCGGTTGTACATCACTCGACGATTGAGCGGCCAGCTCCATGCCCACCCGTGGTAGTAGCCCATGCCGGTGGGATCGTTCTTCTTCGGATCCTGGATGCCCGCCCGCCGCGCGCTGAGGTTGCCCGCCTCGGGATAACTGCCGGTATAGATCCAGTTGCCGGCGTTGGTGGTGCCGTCGTCCTTCAGCTTGGCGAAGGTGTCGAGGCGCTGGCCCGTGGTGAGATCGTAGCCATTGATCTCGCGGCAGATCTCATCGAGCTCCGGCTTCGCGGGATTCTTGTAGTTGAACGTCACCGCCTTGATCGGTTCAGGGAACTTCCCCCCCTGTTGCTCGTAGAGCTTCCGCACCCGCTGGTACACGTCGGCGAGCACCCAGTGATCGTGGCGCGCCTCGCCTTCGGGCGGCATCACCTCTTCCTTCCACTGCATCCAGCGCCCGCTGTTCACGAAGGAGCCGTCCTTCTCGATCCAGTGCGTCGACGGCACCATGAACACTTCGGTCTGAATGGTCTTCGGATCGGCGCCCGGCCGCCGCCAGAACTCCGAGCTGGTCGTCGGCAGGGCGTCCATGACCACCAGCCACTTCAGGTTGGCCAGCGCCTGCATCACCTGGTTGGCATCGGGCCCGATGCTAGTCGCGGTCATGCCCGAGAGGATCAAGCCCTGCATCCGGTTCTTGAGGGCCTGGTCGTAGATGGAGATCCACGACGAGTTGGACATGGGTTTGGGGAGGAAATCGAAGGCGTACTCGTTGTCCTTGGTGGCGGCGTCCCCGTACCACGCCTTGAGGAGGCTCACCATGAGCTTGCGGTAGTTCGTGCCGAAGAAGTTCCAGGAGTTAGTGTCGAACTTCTTGGGCGCGCTCTGGGTGACGTAATCGTCGAGGTTCTTCTGGCCGGGCGCCGGGATGCGCAGGTACCCGGGCAGGATCTCCCAGGAGATGGCGTTGTCGGTATTGCCCTGGATGTTGGCGTGGCCGCGCTCGGCGTTCATGCCGCCGCCGGGCCGCCCCATGTTGCCGAGGAGGAGCTGGAGCAGCGCCCCGCTCCGGATCATCTGACCACCCGTCGTGTGGTGCGTGAGACCCACCGCATAGACGATGGTCATCACCTTGTCGGGCCGGCCGGTCTCTCCCACGATCTTGGCGATCTCGAGGAACTGGGTCCTGGGGATGCCGGTGATGGATTCGACCATCTCCGGCGTGTAGCGCGAGTAGTGCTTCCGCATGAGCTGGAACACCGAGCGCGGATGCTCGAGCTGCATGTCGCGCTTGGCGATCTGGGTGGTGGGACCGGGCGCACCGGGGCCCTGGCCGTGGGCGAGGATCTCCTTCTGGGTCCGGTCGTACGCGGCTTGTCCGCCTGCGTCGCCCTCGTAGGCCCAGGTGGAGACGTCGTAGGTCCGCTTGGCCGGGTCGTAGCCGCTGAAGAGCCCGTCGTGGAAGCTGTACCCCTCCTTCACGATGAAGGAAGCGTTCGTGTAGTTGCGGACGTAGTCGTGGTGGATGAGGTTGTTCTCGAGGACATAGCGGATGAGGCCGCCGAAGAAGGCGGCGTCGGTGCCAGTCCGGATCCGGGCGTACATGTCACAAACCGCGGAAGTCCGGGTGAAGCGCGGATCGATGTGGATCATCTTGGCGCCGCCGCCCTGGCCGACGCCGCGCTCCGGATTGAGCTTGGCCTTCAGGAACCACTGGAAGCCAACGGGATGCGCCTCCGCCGGATTCGCCCCATTGATGATGATGACGTCGGCGTGCTGGATGTCCCGCCAGTGATTCGTCATCGCGCCCCGCCCGAATGTGGCCGCCAGACTGACGACCGTGGGGCCGTGTCAGACTCGGGCCTGCTGTTCTATGAAGATCACGCCAAGCGATCGCATGAGCTTGGCGGCGAGATAGCCCTCCTCGCTACTGAACGCGGCCCCGCCCGCGAAGGCGATGCCCTCGCAGCGGTTCACCGTGTTGCCGTTGGCGTCCTGGGTCACGAAGGTGGCGTCGCGGGATTCCTTGATCCGCTGCGCGAGGCGGTCGAGCATCTGGTCCCAGCCGATCTCCTGCCACTTGTCGCTGCCCGGCGCGCGGTAGAGCGGCTTCTCGACGCGGCGGGCGCTCATGGCCAGCTGCATCGCGGTGGCGCCCTTCGGGCAGAGCCGGCCTTCGTTGACCGGGCTGTCCGGATCGCCCTCGATCTGCAGGAGCTGGGTGTGGCCCTTCGCGTCCTGCCTCGTGTAGGCGATGATGGAGCACCCCACGGCGCAGTACGGGCAGAGCGAGTGCTTCTCCTTGGCGCCCTCGATGCGGAAGGCCTTCTTGACCTGGACGGCCTGCGCCAGGTCGAAACCCAGCGTGGTGACGCCCGCGGCGGCGCCCGCGCTGGCCGCCCCCGCCTTGAAGAAATCGCGTCGCGTGATCTGAGGCATGACTCAGACCTCCTTGCCTACCGTCACTTCGGTGTGAGATCCGGTGGTCACACGAGTCTCCGGCGCGGGGGCGATGCGCTGCGCGCCCGCGTACACGTTGAAACCTCCGGGGCGGAGAAACCCCACGAGGGTCATGTCGGCGGCCAAAGCCATCTGGACGGCCATGCTCGACGGCGCCGACACCGCCGCGACCACGGGAATGCGGGCCATCCAGGCCTTCTGCATGATCTCGAAGCTCGCGCGCCCGCTCACCAACAGGACGTGGCGGTTCAGCGGCAGCCGATCGGCAAGCAGCATATGGCCGTTCACCTTGTCCACGGCGTTGTGGCGGCCGATGTCCTCGCGCAGGACGAGCATTCTGCCGTCGAGGTCGAACAGCGCGGCAGCGTGGAGGCCGCCCGTCTTCCGGAAGGTGGCCTGGGCGGACTCGAGCGTGCTCGTGATCCGCGAGAACAGCGAGGCGGGCAGCCGCCCGTCGAAGGCGACCGGCGCGCAGCCGGCGGTGAGCTCGTCGATCGTCACCTTGCCGCACACGCCGCACGCGGACGATGTCACGAGGCTCCGGCGCAGGCGCTCGCGGGCCACGCGCACGTCGCCCTTGAGGATCACGTTCATCACGTTGCCGACGCCGGGCGGGGCATCGGGATCACGATAGTGCGCGATCACGTCGAGGTTGTCGCGGCTCTGGACGATGCGCTCGGAGAAGAGCAGCCCCGCCACGAGCTCCTCGTCGTGGCCAGGAGTGCGCATCGTGACGCTGAAGCTGCTGCCGCCCAGACGGATCTCGAGGGGCTCCTCGACGGCGAGATGATCGGGCGCTTCGAAGGCGTCCTGGGCGCGGACCTTCAGAACAGAGTGGCCTACATCGGCCACGCCCTTGGGGGCTTCCGGGGACTCAGTGACCCGGATGCTCATCTGGCTCGCATAAGCATACAACAACAGGTGAGCGTGCGGCAGGTCTCCTCACCACGAGGCGGCCGCCGTGCCGCACCGCGCCAACTTCGCCGCCCGCGGGTCCCCGGTTCCCGCGACTCGGTGTGCTCAGTATGCTCCTGAAAACTCAGCGCGCCAGTGATCCACCCGACGGCGTCGCCGGCGATGACGGGACGCTCAGCCGTGTCGCCCCGCCCCCTCCCCCGCCAGGCATGCGCGCATGCGCTCGGCGACCGCGGCGCCGTGCTCGGTGATCGACGTAAGATGCGCGCCGGGAATCGCGTGCACGGACACGCGCGGCGCGACCCGCGACCACCAGAGATCGCGCGCGCGAGTAGAAGCCGCCCCCGTTGTAGTCGCCGTGGAAGAAGAAGAGCGGCGGCGGTCACCGCCTCCGGGTCGCCCAGGCTACTATGGGCTCATCCCATGACGCCCGACGAGCTGACCCGGTGGAGGAAGGCGGAGCGGCGGCGGCTGCTCGCCGCCCGAGAGGGCCTGGATGCGCACGCCCTCGAGCGTGCCCGGCTCCGCATCGACGCGCATCTGGAGCGCGCCTTCCCCGGCCTCGTCTCGACGCGACTGGCCTTCTGCTGGCCGATGCACGGCGAGTACGACGCGCGCCCGCTCGTGCAAGGATTGCGCGGCCGCGGCGCGGTGACGGCGCTTCCGGTGGTCGTGGCGCCGGGCCGTCCGCTCGAGTTCCGCGCGTGGCATCCCGACATCGCGCTGGCGCCGGGCCCGCTCGGCATCCCCTACCCCGAGGCCTCGGAGGCCATCGTCCCCACGGTGATCCTGGTGCCGATGATCGGATGGGACGCGGCCGGCCACCGGCTCGGCTACGGCGGTGGCTATTTCGATCGGACGCTGGCCACGCTCGACCCGCGCCCCACCTCGATCGGCGTGGGCTACGAGCTGAGCCGGATCGCCACCATCCATCCGCAGCCCTGGGACATTCCCATGGACTGGGTCGTGACCGAGCGCGGTGTGTACCGGCGCGACGGCGACGCGCTGGCCTTTCTCGGCGCGCCGCAGGCGGGGACGCCCGGGGCGGTCGCCTCCCCGGTCTGCTACGCGGACGAGATCGAGCCCAGCTAGGCGGCGCCCCTCAGACCCCGAGATACGCCCGCTGGACGCGCGGATCGGCGAGCAGGGCGTCGTGCGAGCCGGCCAGCGCGACGCGGCCGGTCTCGAGCACGTAGCCGCGATCGCAGAGCTCGAGCGCCTCGACCACACGTTGTTCCACGAGCAGGATGGTAAGGCGGCGCGCGGCGCGGATCCGACCGATGGCCTCGAAGATCTGCTCCACGATGCGCGGGGCGAGACCCTGCGAGGGCTCGTCCAGCAGCAGGAGATCGGGCAGCGACATCAGCCCGCGCCCCAGCGCCAGCATCTGCTGTTCTCCGCCGGAGAGCGAGCCCGCGAGCTGTGCGCGGCGCTCGGCGAGCACGGGGAAGAGCTCCAGCACGGAGCCGAGAGTGGCGCGTCGCGCCGCGCGTGCCGCCGCCCGGTATGACCCGAGCTCGAGGTTTTCCAGCACGGTCAGCGACGGGAAGACGCGGCGGCCCTCCGGCACGTGCGCGATGCCGAGCGCGGCGCGCTGATGCGACCGGAGCGGCGTCATGTCGCGGCCGCGGAGCTCGAGCCGGCCCGCCGCCGGACGCACCGAGCCGGAGATCGTCTTGAGCAGCGTGCTCTTGCCCGCGCCGTTCGGGCCGACGATGGTGACGAATTCCCCCTCGTTGACGTCGAGGGAGACGTCTTCCAGCGCGCGCAGGCCGCCGTAGGCGACGCTAAGGCCGGAGATCCGCAGCATGGGCGGCGGCGTGACGGGCGAGCCAGCGCTTGCCCAGATATGCCTCGATGACGGCGGGATCGCGGGTCACGTCGCCCGGCGCGCCCTCGGCGAGCCGGCGGCCGTGGTCGAGCACGACGAGGCGGTCGGCGATCTTCACCAGGGCCTGCACGGTGTGCTCGATGATGACGACAGTGATGCCGTCGGCGCGCACGCGCCGGATCATGGCCGACATGATCTCGATGCCGTCGGTGGAGAGACCGGCCAGCGGCTCGTCGAGCAGCACGAGGCGCGGCCGCGTCGCCAGGCAGCGCGCCAGCTCCATCAAGCGCAGCTCGAGCGTGGTGAGGCCGGGCGGCAGCGAGTCGGCCCGCGCCTCGAGGCCCACACGCGCGAGGGCGTCGCGGGCCCGCGCGGCCGCCGCCGCGGGCGTGCCGCCGTGGGCGAACGCGCCGACGATGACGTTCTCCCGAACGGTCAGGTGCGGGAAGAAGCGCACGACCTGGAACGTGCGGCCGATGCCCCGGCGGCACACCGCGTGCGGGGGCAGCCCCGTGATGGGGTCGCCCTCCCAGCGGACCTGGCCGCCCTCCGGGAGGAGGAAACCGTTGAGGACGTTGAAGAGCGTGGTCTTGCCCGCCCCGTTCGGACCGATGATGCCGAGGATCTCGCCCTGGCGGACGTCGAAGCTCACCTCGGAGAGCGCCTGCAGGCCGAGAAAGGCCTTGCTCACGCCGCGCACGTCGAGCAGGACGGCGCCGGGGACCACCGCGGGCGGCGCGGCCTCGCGTTCCCGATCGGCCGTCCCCGTTGCCGTCGCCACCGCCGCGGGCGCACGCCGACGCCGCAGGCGCCAGAACAGCCCCTCGGGGGCGAACATCATGATGGCCATGAGCGCAGCGCCGTAGACGACGCCCTGGATGCCGGGGAGGCGGTCGCCCACCGTGCCGTCCAGGATCTCGCTTACCGGGATCATGATCGCGGCGCCGATCACCGGGCCCCACAAGGTGCCCACGCCGCCCACGAGGCAGACGACGAGCGTCTGCACGATCACGAGCACGCCGAACACCGCCTCCGGCGTGACCACGAAGAGGATGGCGTGCGCGTAGATGGCGCCGGCCAGCGCGGCGGGCGCCGCGCTCAGCGCGTACGCCGCCATCTTGCAGCGGAAGGCATCCACGCCCATGGCGAGCGCGGCCTGCTCGTTCTCCTTGATGGCGCGGAGTGAGTAGCCCAGGCGCGAGCCTTCGATGAGGCGCGAGAGCACGAGCGTCGCCCCGAGCAGGGCGAGGGCGAGGAGATCGAAGGACCGCGGCTCCTCGAACTGCATGAACAGGAAGGGGTGGTCGCGCACCATCGGGATCGCCACCTCCTGAAAGCCGAGGTAGTCCATGACGATCCTGAAGATGAGCGGATACGCCAGCGTGGCGAGGCCGAAGTAGATGCCGGCGAGCCGGAAGGTGGGGGTGCCGATCAGGAGCGCAGCGAGCACCGCGACCCCCGCCCCCGCGAACATGCCCAGCCACGGCGTGAGCTTCAGCTTGGCGGCCAGCAGCACGGTGGTGTAGGCGCCGATCCCGAAGAAGGCCTGGTGGCCGAAGGAGATCTGCCCCGCGTAGCCGCTGATGATGTTCCATGCGAGCCCCATCGCCGCCCACAGGAACACCAGGGTCAGGATGCGGTGGTGGTAGCGCTCGGTGAGGACGAAGGACAGCAGGAGCCCCACGGCGAGCACGCCCACGATGCCCAGCCCGCCCCGCGCGCGCTCGCTCATCTAGACGGCGCGGGCCCGCCGGCCGAAGAGGCCCTGCGGCCGCACGTAGAGCACGAGCAGGAAAGTCACGAACACGCCCACGTTCTGGAGCTGCAGCGGCAGCAGCAGCAGCGTGAGCGACTGCACGAGCCCGATGACCAGCCCGCCCACGAAGGCGCCGGGAATGCTCCCGAGCCCGCCCAGCACCACCGCCACGAACATCAGCACGATGAAGTTCACCGCCACGTTCGGCTCGATGGGGTGGTAGGTGGCGAGGAGGCCGCCCGCCGCCGCGACCAGCGCGATGCCCAGGCCAAACGCGGTGCCGTGCATCACCCGCACGTCGATCCCCTGATAGCCGGCGGCCTCGGGATCGTCGGCGGCCGCGCGCAGGGCGCGACCGAGATCGGTGCGGGTGAGGAGCGCGTAGAGCATGGCGGCCAGCGCCAGCGCCATGAGGAACGCGTACGAGCGCGCCTGGTTCAGCAGCAGCGGGCCCACCGCAAAGGCCTTGGTGGCGTAGGGCGCGTTGATGCCGCGGGGCATGGGCGAGAGGATCATCGTGGTCGCGTTGGTGATCACGAGGGACAGGCCCAGGGTGAGGATGAGCTGGGCGTCCATCTCGCGGTTGGGATCGCCGCCACCGGTGACGCGCGCGAGGAACGTCCGGTGCACGAGCAGGCCGAGCAGGAAGAACGGCGGCAGCGTGAGCAGCGCTCCCAGCAGGGGGTCCACGTGGAAGGCGATCGCGTAGTAGTAGGTGAGGTACATCCCCAGCATCATGAAGTCGCCCTGGGCGAAGTTGACGACCCGCATGACGCCGAAGATCAGCGCGAGGCCGATGCTCATGAGGGCGTAGACGCCCCCCACGAGCAGCCCCGTCACCACGTACTGGGCGAGCTCGCTCGCGTGCACGGCGAGCCGGCGCGGCCGCCGCTATTTGTGCAGGACGATGGGGCGCGTCGCCACCGCCGTCGGCACCACCGTGTACGGCTCGCCGTCCTGCCACTGCACGATGATGGGGCTGGCCCCCGTGCGGCGGCCACGCTCGTCGAACTTGATGCGGCTCGGGTACAGCGACGAGGGCGCGGGGCCGCTGGTGAGGTCGATCTTGGCCATGACCTCGCGGATCGCCTTGGGGTCGGCGGACTTGGCCTGCTCCACCGCTTCCTTGATCAGCCACACGTGGGCGTACGTGCAGAGCGGATCCTGGGTCATGAAGGGCTCGCCGGTGCGCTGCTTGAACTTCTTCACCAGCTCCTCCTGGCCCTTCATGGGATGGGCGGCCACCACGGTCTGGATGCCATCCATCGTCTCCTTGCCGATCGTCTTCACGTACTCCGGCGTGACCAGCCACGCCCCCACGCCCTGGATGGCGGTCTTCACCCCGAACTCCTTCACCTTCTGGAGCACCTGCACGGAGTCGGGGAAGTTGGTGGCGCCGTAGAAGACGATGTCGGGCTGGGTGGCGCGGAGCTTCTGCACGATGGAGGTCGCGTCCGCGAGCGGCGGCGTCCATACCTCGTCGGCCACCAGCTCGATGCCCTTGGCGGCCAGGAGCTTCTCGCGCAGCGGCTTGAAGAAGAACACGGTGGCGGCGGTATTGTCGCCCACGAGGGCGGCCTTCTTGATGGGCCGGTTATTCTTCTTGCCGACCTCGACCACGAGGTCGAGGGCCTGCTCGGCCTGCACCGACGAGACCGGCGAGGTCTGGAAGGTGTACTTGAAGCCGCGCTCGGTGATGTTGTCGGCGTAGGAGAGGGAGAGCCACGGCACCTGCAGCCGCTCCGCAACCTCGGTGACGCCGAGGGTGAACGAGGACAGCCACGAGCCAATCCCGGCACTGATCTTCTCGCGCGTGAGCACGCGCTGCGCCGCGCTCACCGCCTTCTCCACGCTGTCGCCCGCGTCGGCCTCCCGCAGGACGAGCTTGGCGCCCCCCAGCGCCTTGATGCCGCCCTGCGCGTTGATCTCGTCGATGGCCATCTCTGCGCCCATCTTCTTGAGCTGGCCCTGACGCGCCCAGCGTCCGGACAGCGGCGCCACGAGGGCGATCTTCACGTCGTCGGCGGCTCGGGCGGGCGCGGGCAGGAGCGCGAGCGGGGAGGCGAGCAAGCACGCGAGCACGAGCGCGAGGGGACGGGCGAGACGGCGCATGCGAAGGATCCTCCGACGTTGGAGTACGTGCGAGCCCAGGGAGAGCGAGCGGCGCCTACTATAGCACGCTGAGTTATACTTCCGCCGCCATGCGAGCCGTGATCTGCCGCGCCTGGGGCCCGGTCGCGAATCTGAACGTGGAGGATGTCCCCGCCCCCGCGCCCGCCGACGACGAGGTGCTGATCGATGTGCGCGCCACCTCGGTCAACTATGCGGACTCCATCATGGTGGCGGGCCACTACCAGACGCGGCCTCCCTTCCCGTTCAGCCCCGGGCTGGAGACCGCGGGGGTGGTGTCGCGCTGCGGCGCACGCGCCACCCGCTTCAAGCCGGGCGATCGCGTAATGGCCACCCTCGCGTGGGGCGGGCTCGCCGAGCAGGCGGTGGCGAAGGAAGCGGAGACGTTCGCCATTCCCCACGGCATGACATTTGAGGAGGCGGGCGCGTTCCCCATCGCGTACATCTCGAGCGACGTGGCCCTGCGCTGGCAGGGCCGCCTCGAGCGCGACGAGACGCTGCTCGTGCTCGGCGCGGCGGGCGGCGTGGGGCTGACCGCGGTGGAGATCGGCAAGGCGATGGGCGCGCGCGTCATCGCGGGCGCGAGCACCGCGGAGAAGCTCGCGGTGGCGCAGGCGCACGGCGCCGACGAGCTCGTGAACTACGCCACCGAGAAGCTCACCGAGCGCGTGTTGGCCCTCACCGGCGACAAGGGTGCGGACGTCTGCTTCGATCCCGTGGGGGGCGCGCTGGCCGATGCTGCCCTGTCCTCGCTGGGCTGGGGCGGCCGCATGCTGCTGGTGGGCTTCGTGGGCGGCGTGCAGCAGATCCCGGCCAATCGTCTCCTCGTGAAGAACCGCGCCGCCCTGGGCTCCTCGCTGCGCCACTACCGCTTCAACGAGCCCGACAAGCTGCGCCGGTCCGTGGAGGCGCTCGTCGCGTGGTACCGGGAGGGCAAGCTCCGGCCGCTCATCAGCCACCGGTTCCCTCTCGAGCGCGCCGCGGAGGCCATCACCCTCCTCACCGACCGCAAGGCTCACGGCAAGATCGTGGTGCTCCCGGGGGCGCGCTGAGCGTGGAGATCCGCGCGGAGTCCCACGGCCGCCACGTGGTCGTCGTCACCATCGACCACCGCCCCCGGCTCAACGCGATGACGCGGGGCATGCTGGCAGAGCTCGGCCGGCTCTGGGACGAGCTCGAGCGGAGCCCCTGCCGCTGCATCGTGCTCACCGGCGCGGGCCCGCGCGCCTTCAGCGTGGGCGCGGACATCAGCGGCGATCTCAGCGCTTCCGCGGAGACGGCCCGCGTGGTGAGCCACGCGCTCCTGAAGTACGACGCCTACTCCAAGCCCATCGTGGCCGCGGTGAACGGCGACTGCGTGGGCGGCGGCGTCGAGCTCTTGCTCTCGACGGACATCCGCGCCGCCGCGCCCCACGCGCGCTTCGGGCTGCCCGAGGTGACGTGGTCGATCTATCCCTTTGGCGGCGCCACCGTGAAGCTGATCCAGCAGATCGGCCACGTGCACGCGATGGATCTGCTCCTCACCGGCCGCCTCGTCGATGCCGCCGAGGCCGCGCGTCTCGGGCTCGTCAACCGGGTGGTGCCGGCGGACGAGCTGATGCCGTGGGCGCTCGCCACCGCGGAGCAGATTGCCGCCAACAGCCCATCCGCGGTGCAGGCGGTGAAGCGCCAGATCAGCGCCACCATCGCGGACCATGCGCGCACGCGCGAGCCGCTGGATCAGACGCTGGGCGATCAGGTGCGGGCGAGCCCGCACTTCACCGAGGGCGTGAGCGCGTTCCGGGAGAAGCGGCGGCCGATCTACGAATAGCCGCCGCGCGCGGCGAGCCGCTCGGCGAGGCGGAACTTCTGGACCTTGCCGGTGCCGGTCACAGGCAGGTCGTCCCGCGCCATGACGTGGATCTCCCGCGGCACCTTGTAGGCGGCGAGCGCGTCCTTGCAGAGGGCTCGCAAGGTGTCGGGATCGGCCGCGTGACCCGGCCGGGCCACCACCACCGCGACCAGGATCTCCTCGCGGCGCGGATCCGGGACGCCGACCACGTAGGCCTGCTCTACGGTGGGGTGACCCAGCAGGACCTCCTCGACCTCCACCGGCGCCACGTTGATGCCGCCGGTCTTCACCATCTCCTTGGTGCGGCCGCGGAAACGCAGCCGACCGTCCTCGCCCACGAAGCCGAGATCGCCCGTGATCAGGAAGCCGTCGGCGTCGAAGGACGCCGCGTTCCGCTCGGGATCCGCGTAATAGCCGGGGGTGAGGAGGCCGCGCACCAGGATCTCCCCCACCTCGCCGTCAGGCAGCGGGCGCCGCGTCTCGCGATCGACCACACGAATCTCCATGCCGGGCAGCGGGTAGCCGACGGTTGTGCGGCGGATCTCGGCGGGATCGCGCGCGTCCGTCACCGAGCAGTTGCCGTAGCACTCGGTGAGGCCGTAGACGTTGCAGATCTCGCGGGCGCCCAGGTCCATGACCATCTGCATGGCCGCGGGCGGCCCGATAGCCGCGCCGGTGCGAAGCGACGAGAGATCGCGCCGCGCGCGATCCGGATGCCCGGTCAGCGCGAGCGCGATGTTGGGCGTGCCGTAGTAGACGCTGCAGCGCTCCCGCTCGATCAAGGCGAGGGCGGCGCCCGGCTCCAGGCGCTCCTGCAGCACGATGGTACCGCCGTGGGTCATCACCGCGAGCAGCGCGTTGGCGCAGCCGAAGCTCCAGAACAGCGAGATGCCCATCCACATGCGGTCGGCGGGCGTGAGATGCTGGCGCTCGCCGATGCTCCACGGGTTCTCGACCAGCCGCCCGTGGCAGAGCTGCACGCCCTTGGGCGTCGAGGTGGTGCCGGACGTGTAGAGGATGTAGGCCACGTCCTCCGGCGTGAGGGCGCGCTCGGCCGCGTCCAGCGCCGACTCGGGGACGCGCGCGCCGCGCGCGGCGACCGCCGCGAGTTCGAGGAGCCCGTCCGGCGCGGCGCCGCCGGCCACCACGACGCGGCGGAGCTGCGCCAGGCGCGGCCCCGCCTGCAGGACCGCGCCGAGATAGTCCTGGCCGCCGAGAGCGGGGACGGTCACCAGGGCGCTCGCGCCGCAGTGGCCCAGCACGAATTCGAGCTCGCGCGGGCGCGACCACGTGCTGATCGGCACCAGCGTCGCCCCCACCATCGTGACCGCGAAGGCCACGAGCAGCCACTCCGGGCGGTTGTCCATCAGGAGGGCGATCCGGTCGCCGCGCGCCACGCCCAGATCGAGCAGGCCGCGCGCGAGCTGCCGCGCACGCTCGCGCGTCTCCCCGTAGCCGAGGCGCTGCCCGTCCTCGCCCACGAGCAGCTCGTGTCCCGGCTGACGACGGGCCATCTCGTCGAGCAGCGCCGGAAGGGTCCGGCTCGCAGGCGGATTCACGCGGGAAGGCTCAAGGAGCGACGCGGCGCAGGCGGTCGATGGCCTCGCGCGTCTCCTCGACGAGGACGCGCATCAGCTCCGCAGCGGGCAGCGGACGAGCGAGCGAGCCCGCCTGCCCGGACCACGCCGCGTAGAAGTCGGCCGAGCCGGCCTTGGCGCTGGCCTGGCGCAGCGGCACCGTCAGCTTGTTCTGCGCGGGGAACGGGAGGAGCGGCCAGCCCTCGCGCTCGGCCATCTCGGTGAAGCGGTTACGCACGCCGCGGGCGGGCTTGCCGGAGAAGGCGCGCGTGATCGTGGTCTCGTCGCCGTCCATGGCGGTGATCGCCTTGCGGTGCACGTCCGGCGCGGCGCTCTCGGGGCAGACCACGAAGGCGGTGCCGAGCTGCGCCGCCTGGGCTCCCAGCGCCAGCACCGCGGCAATGCCCGCGCCGTCCATGATGCCACCCGCCGCCACCACCGGTACGCGGACGGCGCGCACCACCTGACGCACGAGGGCGAGCGTCCCGGTCATGGCGTGCTCCCATGAGCCGAGGAAGGTGCCGCGATGGCCGCCCGCTTCGCCGCCCTGCGCGATGATGAAGTCGGCGCCCAGCCCCTCGAAGTAGCGCGCCTCGCGTACGGAGGTCGCCGCGCTGCCGAGGCGGATGCCGAGCCCGCGGATGCGCGCGAGCATGGTGGGCGGGATCTCGCCCAGATGGATCGTGAACACCGGCGGGCGCAGGTCGCACACCGCCTCCAGCTGCAGAGCGAGATCGGGGGCGTAGGGTGGCGGAACCCGGGGCGGCACCGTCACGCCGTGCTGCTCGAGCACGGGGCGCATCGTCGCGATGGCCTCCGCCTGCTGAGCGAGAGGCGGCTCCTCCGGCTGGGGCGCCGCAAAGAGATTCAGGTTGAAGGGACGCGCGGTGCGCGCGCGGATGGCGGCCGCCTCGGCGCGCATGGCGTCGGGCTGGGTGTAGGCATGGCCCAGCGAGCCGAGCCCGCCGGCCTCGCTGACCGCCACCGCCAGATCCGGCGTGCTCGTGCTCGCCATCGGCGCCTGGACGATCGGGACCTCGATTCCCAACAGCTCGCAGAGAGGCGTCCGCAGCCCGGCCATGCCGCCATCCTACCTTGGGACAGCCGGCCTCACCACCATAGACGCTCACGCCCGCACTCTAAATACGCGCAGCGCCGACACGATGAGCACCAGTCCTAGCAACACCTTGATCGCTCCCGCCGGCGCGTAGGCGATCAAGAATCCGCCCACCGCGCTTCCGACCACGGTCCCCAGCCCCATCGGCACGATCACGCGCCGCACGTCGGCCACGCCCTGGTATGCGCCCCGCGCATGGTGCCGCGTGAGGCCTACGAGCATCGTCGGGATGCTGATGACCAAGCTCGTCGTCCCCGCCGCCTTGATGGGCACGCCGAAGAGCAGCACCAGCGTCGGGATGATCATCTCGCCACCAGCCACGCCCAGCAGAGTGCTGACCGCTCCGATGAGCACGCCAGCGCCGAGTGCCGTCACGCCCTGCCCGACCGAGCCAACCGGGACACCGCTCGAGGTCCATGGGATGGCCGCCTCGATGATCAGCAGAGCACCGATGACGATCAGGAGGAACCGCACCGCGGTGTGGAGTCGCTCGTCGGAGATACTCGTTAGCCACCGCGCCCCCAGGCCAGCGCCGAGCATCCCGCCGGCCATCATGCAAACGATCACCAGCGCCGTGCCCGGGATTGGAGCCTGCTTCGCGAAGCTCCAGCGGACCACTGCAGCGACTACCACAGCTACGAAGCTGACCGCCAGGTTGATCGGTACGGCGCGCCGCAGCGGGTAGTTGAAGACGGCTACGAGGAGCGGAAGGCGGAACTCAGCCCCACCGAGACCAAGTAGCCCGCCGAGTGTGCCAACACCGGCACCTGCCGCCGTCGCGGCGACTGGTCCTCGCCTGGTCGGCGCGTCCATCCTCCAGCTTGTAGGACACACTGAACGAAGACATCAACCGGCATAGTGGTGCCGCTTCAGAGCCCGGCCTTCTCCGACGTGAAGGGGCCCACCTCAAGAGCAGCCGACGCACCATGGTGGTCATCCTTCTCGCCGTACGGGACGCCCGGGTCGCGCGCCGAGCAGCAGCGTGCCGCCCTGGATCAATGGCTCGCCCGCGACCACGAGATGCCGGACGCCGGCCGACGGCTGCGTCGAGGCGTCGTAGGTGGCGCGGTCGGCGAAGACCGCGGAATCGAAGACGACGACGTCGGCATCGGCGCCCACCGCGAGCGTGCCCTTGTGCACGGTCCCGCCAGCCGCGGCGCTCAGCACGGCGGCGGGCAGCGCGCTCGCGCGCCGGATGAACTCGCCGAGGCTCACGCCGCCCTGCACCACGAGCCGCTGGTAGGAGCGGGCAAACGTGCCCGCGGTGCGCGGGTGCGTGAGGGCGGTCGGAGGCAGCGGCCAGGTACGGTCGGCGGCGGGGCCCATCCAGGTGAGCGGCATGGCGTCGCTCGCCACCATGGTGTCCTCGTGGATGAGCGAGGCCCGCATCACCGCGGCGTCGGCGGGATTCGTCTCGTCGAGGAAGTGCACGATGCAGAGGCCGCCGGGATCGGTGGCGCGGAGCTGGCGGAGGTGCTCGGCGTCGCGCACGCGCTCGTTCCGCGGCGCGTAGACGAGGTCGGTGGGACTGAGCCCGCGCTCGGGCAGCCGCTCGGGCGAGAGGAACGCGGCGCCGATCGCGGTGCTCCCTGCACCATAGGGATACGCCTCGGTGGTGACGACGGAGCCGGCCCGGCGCACGCGATCGACCAGCCCCAGCACGCGATCCACGTGGCGCAGCGAGGTGCTGTTCACGTGGCAGTAGTGCATGTGGGCGCCCGTCTCCGCCGCGGCGCGCACGAGCTCATCGGCGCCGTCCATGCGCGCAGTGGGCGCGAAGTCGACGAGGTCGCGCACGTGCGTGTACGTGGGCACGCCCGACGTCGCGGCGAGCCGCGCCACGCGCAGGTACTCGGCCGGGCTCGTGCCGGGCGCATAGCCGATGAGCACGCCGATGCCGAGGCCGCCCGCGGCGAGCTCGTCCTCGAGCAGCCCGAGGATGCGATCCTCCTCGGCGGCGGTGGCCTCACGCTGCCAGCCGGGGTCGGCGAAGCGGGAGAGCATGGTCGTCGCCCGCCCGTCGCCGCGATGCCCGGTGAGCACCTCGATGCGCGCGGCCGCCCACGAGACGGAGTAGCCGTAGTTGAGCGGCCGGCCCTCGAGCTTGGCCTGGGCGTAGGCGGCGCCGACGGGAACGGCGCCGGCCTCGAGCTCCAGCGTGGTCGTGACCCCGTCGAAGGCCTGGAGGCGATGGCCGCCCACGCTCTGCGCGTGACTGTGGAGATCGACGAAGCCCGGCGCGACGGCGCAGCCCGCCGCGTCGAGGGCGACACGGCCGCGCAGCCCGGAGCCGACAGCGGCCACCCGCCCGTCCTGGATCGCGACGTCGGTGACCGCGTCGAGGCCCTGTGCGGGGTCGATGACACGTCCGCCGCGAATCACCAGCGCGTGCTCGGTCATGCGCTCGTCCTCCGCTCAGGCCACTGGGCGATACACGCGCGCGGCGGTGTCGTGGAATATCGCGGCCCGCTCCGAGGGCGAGTAGCCCTTGGACAGCCGCTTGAACGCGTTGTAGAGCACCGTATACGAGTACGAGACCTTGTCCACGGGGAAATTGCTCTCGAACATGGCGCGGCTTGGCCCGAACTGCTCGATGCAGTAGGTCATGAAGGGCGCCATCGATCGCGCAAGCTCCTCGGACCCGATCGGCGTGGCCCGCGTGTGCCAGTCGAAGCCGGTGCGCGGCATGCCGATGCCGCCCAGCTTCACCACCACATTGGGGCACGCGGCCACCTCGGCGATGCCGCGGCGCCAGACGCCGAGCACCTCCTCGTCCCGGCCCGCGTACGGCCCGAAGCGCAGCAGCCCGCCGATGTGGTTCAGGATGATGACGAGGTCGGGCACGGCCCGGGCGAAGGCGGCGAGCTCGGGAAGCTGCGGGAAAAAGAGCCACGCCTCGAGCGAGAAGCCCATCCGCGCGAGGACCTTGGCGCCCTCGCGGAACGGGACGCTGCCCAGCTGGCCCTCGATCTTGTGAGCGGCCGTGTTCTCTACCTCAGGATTGGGATCCCACGTCACCGAGTGGCGGATGCCGCGAAATCGGTTGGGGCTCGCCTCCCGCAGCGCCTCCAGCACCGGCGCCACGCGCGCGCCGAGGTTCAGATTGGCGTGGCCGACGATGGCGCCGGCGGCGCGGGCGGGGCCGTAGAGCCCGCTGGCGCTGGCCGCGGCCAGTCCCTGCACGAACTCCACCTCGCCGACCGGGCGCATCGCCTCGGGGCCGTCGACGCGATACATCGAGCGCGCCTCCACAAACACCGTCGAGCGGACGTTGTGCCCGCCGGCGAGATCGTCCACCAGCTCGTGGAGGAGATAGCGCTGGTAGGGGATGCGCGAGGTGCGGAAGTCCCAGAAATGATGGTGCGGGTCGCAAATGGGAATCTCCGGCTCGAGCGCCGGCTCCCGGGTCAGCGCAAGCCAGTCATTGCCCCCGAATGGCACGATGAGACCTCCCCGGCGCCGTGTGGTACGATCCGGTCGCCACGAACCAGGAGGATTACATGGCCTACGACCTCGTCGTCAAGAACGGACTCGTGGTGGATGGCACGGGGGCGCCCCCGCGGCGCGCCGACGTGGCGGTGGCGGGCGGCACGATCGCCGAGGTGGGCCGCGTCAGCGACGGCGCCTCGACGGTGATCGACGCCTCCGATCTCGTGGTCGCCCCGGGCTTCATCGATCCCCACACCCACTACGACGCTCAGATCTGCTGGGACGGCGCGGTGACGCCCTCGTCCTGGCACGGGGTCACCAGCGTGATCATGGGCAACTGCGGCGTCGGCATCGCGCCCTGCAAGCCCAAGGCGCGCGAGATCGCCATGCGCGACCTCGTCAACGTGGAGGCGATCCCCTTCGACGTGCTGAACATGGGGATCACCTGGGACTGGGAGTCTTTCCCCGAGTTCCTCGCGGCGGCGGCGCGGCGGCGCCCCTCGCTGAACCTCGGCTTCCTCGCGCCGCTGACCCCGTTCCGGCACTACGTGATGGGGGAGGCCTCGATGGAGCGGGCAGCCACGCCGGACGAGACGGCGCAGATCAAGGCCCTCCTGGGCGAGGCGATCGACGCGGGCGCCTTCGGCTTCTCGACCACCATCCTCAATCAGCACGTCGGCTTCCAGGGCCGCCCCCTCGCCTGCCGTAACGCGAGCCAGGACGAGCTGCGGGCCTACGCCAACGCGCTCCGCGAGCGCGGCAAGGGCGCCATCGAGATCGCGCTGACCCGGAAGACCGCCGTGCTGGACGACGAGGAGTACGCGCTCCTCGACTTCTTGCTCACCGAGAGCCGCCGCCACGTGACCTTCCTCGCCCTCTTCGACCGCGACGACATTCCCGAGGCGGTGCGGGAAACGCTCAAGAAGGCCGCGCCGTTGATAACGCGCGGCGCGCGCCCGCAGACCTCGCCGCTGCCCCTCACGCGCGACATCAACATGCGCAACCCGTTCTCGTTCGCGGCGTTCCCCAGCTGGAACCGGGTCTTCGTGGACAAGTCCAAGCCGGCGCAGGCGGCGGTCTACAAGGATCCCTCCTTCCGCAATCGATTCCGCGAGGAGCTCAAGAACCCGATGGCCTTCGGCAACTGGGCCCGCATCACGCTGCACGAGGTGCGGTCCCCCGCCCTCAAGGCGCTCGAGGGCCGCACCGTCGCCGACATCGCCCGCGAGCAGGGAAAGGACGGGGTGGACGCCTTCCTCGACCTCACCCTCGAGGACGATCTCGATCTCGAGTTCACGATGGCCTCGTTCAATACCCGCGTCGACCGCATGACGGAGATCCTGCGCGACCCGCGGGTGCTGGTGGCGCTGGGTGACGGCGGCGCGCACGTGGACATGCTGTGCGACGCCGGCTACCCGACGTATCTCCTCGGCACCTGGGTGCGGGAGCGCGGGGCGCTCACCCTGGAAGAGGGGGTCCGCCGGCTCACGTCGGACCCGGCGGAGGTGTTCGGCGTGCGAGGCCGGGGCCGCCTCGCCCCCGGCCTCGCCGCCGATCTGGCCATCTTCGATCCGGCGCGGGTCGGCTCGACCAACCGGGGCGAGCGCCGCTTCGATCTCCCGGGCGGCGCCAAGCGCATGGTCATGCCCTCGCGCGGCGTCGAGTACACCGTCGTCAACGGCGCCGTCACCTGGGCGGACGGCAAGCTCACGGGCGCCGGCGCGGGGCAGGTGCTGCGGTCCTAGATCGCTTCGCGAGCTCGCCTAGGGCCGGACCGCGGGCGACGGATCGTCCCGGCCGGGCACGGCCGGCAAGACCAGATGGACCACGGCGCCCCCCTCGGGGGCGTTCTCCGCCCAGATCTTGCCCTCGTGCGCGCGCACGATCGTGCGACTCACCGAGAGGCCCATGCCCATCCCGGTGGATTTGGTGGTGACGAACGGGTCGAAGATCGAATCTACCTTGTCGACGGCGATGCCGGGGCCACTGTCGGCCACGTCGAGCTGCACCCAGCGCCCGGCGAGCGTGCGCGTGCGCACGATCAGCCGCCGCGGGGGATCGGACTGCTCTTCCATGGCGTCGAACGCGTTCATGACGAGATTGAGCAGCACCTGCTGCAGCTGAACGCGATCGCCCGGCACCGATAGCAGGCGGGGCTCCAGATCCAGGCTCACACTCACATTGCGCAGCAGGGCGTCGTTCCCCACGAGAGAGATCACGTCGTGGACGAGGTTGTTGAGCAGGAGCGGGCGCCGCTCGACTTCGCCTTTCTTGAAGAGCGAGCGCATGTGCTGGATCACCTGACCCGCGTGCCGGTCCGAGTCGACGATGTCCTGCAGGATCTCGACGAGCTCCTTCGTGTCCTTCTTCCCCGAAGCGACGAGGCGCAGGCCGACTTCGGCATTGGTGCGGATCGCCGTCAGGGGCTGGCTGAGCTCGTGCACAATCGCGGCCGTCAGCTCGCCCATGGTCGCCACTCGGGAGATATGGGCCAGATCCTGCCGCAGGTCCTGCGCCTCCAGCTCGGCACGGCGCCGCTCGCTGATGTCGATCACCGAGGCCACAACGAACAAGCCCCCCTCCATGGTGATCGGATTCAGGCCGATCTCGACCGGCACCTCACTCCCGTCTTTGCGGCGAGCGAAGAGATTCCGCCCGGCCCCCATGGCCCGCGCTTCGGGCTTGGCCTGGAAGGCGCTGCGCCACCCGGAGTGATCGCGATGAAGGTGCACCGGCACCAGCGCCTCGATGGTCGCTCCGGTGAGCTCCTCGCGGGTGTAGCCGAAGACCCTCTCCGCCTCGGCATTGACCAGCACGATCCGGCCGTCCTCATCGACCATGATCATGGCGTTGGGAGCCGCCTCGAACACCTGGCGGAACTTCTCTTCGGCGCGGAGCCGCTCGGTGATGTCTAGGCACGAGCCGATGAAGCCGGCGAAGCGGCCCTGCGCGTCGTATAGCGGCACGCCATGATTCGAAACCCAACGGTACTCGCCGTCGTGGCGGCGGAGCCGATACTCCAGCACGAACGGCTGTCGCGCGTCGAAGGCGGACGCATAGCCTTCCACGCACCGCGCGACGTCGTCGGGATGCACGCTCGTGGTCCACCCATCCCCCATCTCCTGAGCGGCGGGGCGGCCGGTGAAGTCGAGCCAGGGCTTGTTGAAGAACGTGCACCCCTTGTCCACCCCGGCCATCCAGATCAGCACCGGCGCCGAGTCGGCAACGGTGCGGAAACGTGACTCGCTCTCGAGGAGGCGCTCCTCCCCCAGCTTCCGGGCCGTGATGTCCACCGAGGCGCCGCTCCAGTGCATCGCGGTGGAGTCGGGCCCGCCGTCGTGGCGGCCACGCGAGGAGATCCAGCGCTCCGAGCCGTCGGCGAGGAGAACGCGGTACTCCACGTCCAGCTCGACTCCCTCGCGCACGGAGGCCTCGATCGCCTGGGCGATCCGCTCCCGATCGTCGGGGTGTATCCGATCCAGGAACGAGTCGTAAGTCCATTCGGTCTCGGGCTCGACGGCCAGGAGCTCGTGCACCCGAGGCGTCGTCCAGACCTGGCCCGTAGCCAGATCCAGGCTCCACAGGCCCGCGCGGGCCGAGTCCGCAGCCAGCTGCACGCGGCCCTCGCTCTCGCGCAGCGCCCGCTCGACACGGCGACGCCGGGTCAGGTTCACCGCGAGCAGGACGATCAGGCCCGCCTGGACGAGGCCGACGACCAGGATGCCGACGATCCACCGCTGGTACTGCCGCCACACGCTGGGCGCGCGGAATTCCACCACGCTGCCGGGAGGCAGGCGAGTCTCGCTGATGTTCCAGCGCTGAAGCTCGCGCCAGTCATACCGCGGCTCCTGGGTGTGGATGACGCGGGGCGGGAAGCTCGAGGCCCCCTCGCCCCGCAGGATTCGAATGGCGACGCGCGCTGCCTCCACGCCCTCCATCTCCCCCTGGTAGAGCCGGCCGCCCACTATCCCCAGGCCGATCTGGTTCCGGTACATCCCGTTGATGGGCGCGTTCGCGACAGCGTGGAGACGCACGATCGCGTCGTCCTGGTTGTAGGTGACGCCCTTCGCGTCACGAAGGAGGAGGCCCACGAGGATGAACGAGCGCGGAGGCATCGAGGCGGCACGGTCGAGCATCTGGTCGAACGACAGATCGTTGAACCACGTAAAGGTCACGCGATCGGAGAATCGGGCGAATTCCTCCTGGAACACCTTGGCCCAGAAGCGCTCGAGGGGCGTCGCTCCGACTACCACCGCGACATGCTTCGTGTCCGGCTGGAGCTGGAGGATGTCCTCGACGAGGCCTGGTAGATCGAACGACTCGCCCACGAACGTGGCGTTGTCCGTGAGGGTCCCGGGCGGCAGGGTCCGGCGATCCATTCCCGTGTAGACGATGGGCGTTCGCGGGAACAGGCGGCTGCGGTGCTTCGCCACGAAGCGCCCGGCGGGCGACCCCACCGGTGCTACGAGATCGGGCCGCCACTTCTGGAGTCGCTTAGCCAGGAACTCGACGTACGCCTCCTCCAGGTCGGGCTGAGGATAGCGCGCCATCCCCAGGGAGATCTCGTCGAGATCGATGGGCTCTCCCATCTCCTTCGCCAGCGTGGCCGCGAAGGCGGTGGAGTGCGTGGTGAACGGGGGGGCGCCCGTCCCGAATGAGTGCACGATGAGGACACGCTTGGTCTCACCGGCGGCCGGCGCGGCGACTAGGAGGAGGAGAAGCCCGACCGCCCACCCGCTCTTCATCGCGGGGAAAGATCTCATAGAACGATGATAGAGGCCATCGTCGCCACGACGTGATCAACGAGTCGCGGGCAGCGGCCGTTCGATCTCCCGGGCGGCGCCAAGCGCATGGTCATGCCCTCGCGCGGCGTCGAGTACACCGTCGTCAACGGCGCCGTCACCTGGGCGGACGGCGCGCTCACCGGCGCCGGCGCGGGGCAGGTGTTGCGGTCCTAGATCGGCGAGCTAGAAAGGCCACTCCTGCTGCGGACCGGCATGGGGCGCGCGACTGGCCACGTGGGCCAGCATCACCACGTGATCCACCACGGTGAACAGCGAGGCCACCACCAGAATCACCCCCAGTGTCCAGCCCACGACACCCAACCGCGCCCAACGGTTCCGGTCCATGGCGCACCTCCTACACGTACAGTGTAGCGCCGCGCGCCAGGTTTGACTTGCCCGGCGGCCTCTGACAGGATCGGCGCGGCATGCCATCCCGCACCGATCCATCCCGGAGGCTCACGATGATGCTCGCCCGCTTCGCCGCACTCGCGGTGGCCGCGCTGCTCTACGCCGGTCCCGTCCTCGCCCAGGACAAGCTGCCGCCGCTCCGCACCGGCGTCGACGGCACCTTCGCTCCCCATGCCATGCCCAAGCTGGGCGGTGGCATCGAGGGCTTTCAGATCGATCTCTTCACCGAGGTGGCGCGGCGCATGAAGCGCGAGATCACCATCGACGCGGTGAGCTTCTCCACGCTGATCCCCGGCATGCAGGCCGGCCGGTACGACTTCATCGCCGCGCCCACCACGGTGACCAAGGAGCGGGCGGAGAACATGCTGTTCACCGCGGGCTATCTCTGGACCGCCTACCAGTTCGGGATCAAGAAGGGCTCGGAGCCCATCAAGGACTGGGCCGACCTCAAGGGGAAGTCGGTCACGGTGAACAAGGGCACGCCCTACGAGACGCTCTCCAAGGCCAAGGGCGCCGAGCACGGCTTCACCGTGCAGGTGTACGACACCCAGCCCGACGCGACGCAGGCCGTACTGTCCGGCCGCGCCTACGCGACCCTCGGCGGCAACACCACCATCCGCTACGCCGCGTCCAAGAATCCGCAGTTCGTGGCCGACCTCGAGCTCAAGGACACACGCGCCCACTGGGCGGCGCCGGTGCCGAAGAGCAATCCGAAGCTCCGTGCCGAGCTCCAGGACGCGCTGGACTGCATGAAGAAGGACGGCACCATCGCGAAGATGTCCGAGAAGTGGTTCGGCCGCAAACCGGCGCCCGACGATCTCGAGAACGTGATCACGCCGGGCTACGGCGTGCCGGGCATGCCGGGCTACGATCCCACCCCGCACGAGCTGAAGTGCGGCAGCTAGGCGAGCGGCGCGGCTGAGGGGGCGCCCGTGGCCGCCCCGATCGTCGACGCGCGGGGCCTCCACAAGCACTTCGGGGCCCTGCACGTCCTGCGCGGGGTCGATCTCAGCGTGGTCGAGCGCGAGCTCGTCTTCATCATCGGCCCGTCGGGCTCGGGAAAGTCGACGCTGCTGCGCTGCCTGAACCGGCTGGAAGAGCCGTCCGCGGGAAGCGTGGTGGTGGATGGCATCGACATGCTCGACCCGCGCACCGACATCAACCGCGCCCGACAGCGCATCGGCATGGTGTTCCAGTCGTTCAACCTCTATCCGCACATGACCGCGCTCGGCAACGTGACCCTCGCGCTCCGCAAGGTCGCGGGCAAGTCGCGGGCCGCGGCGGACGAGCTCGGGCGCGCCGCCCTCGCCCGGGTGGGGCTCGCCGACCGCGCCGGCCACACGCCCGGGCAGCTCTCGGGCGGCCAGCAGCAGCGCGTGGCCATCGCGCGCGCCATCGCCCTCGAGCCTCGGGTGATGCTCTTCGACGAGCCGACGAGCGCGCTCGACCCCGAGCTGGTAGGCTCGGTGCTCGAGGTCATGCGCGCGCTGCGCGAGAGCGGAATGACCATGATCGTGGTGAGCCACGAGATGGGCTTCGCCCGCAACGCCGCCGACCGGGTGGTGTTCATGGACGCGGGGAGCATCGTGGAAGAGGGGCCGCCCGCCGCGATCTTCGAGCGCCCGGCGCACGAGCGCACCCGCAGCTTCATCGGCCAGATCCAGCGGCATTGAGTCGCTGGGACCGCTTCGTCGAGACCTTCCTCAACGGGACGGTCATGTGGAAGTACCTGCCGGATATCCTGTCCGGCGTGGTCGTCACGATCGAGCTCGCCGTGCTCGTCGTGATCACGGGCCTGACCGCCGGCCTCGTCCTCGCGCTGCTCCGGAGCGTCGGCATCCGGCCCATCAACGCCGTCATCGTGCTGATCGTCGACTGCTTCCGCTCGCTGCCGCCGCTCGTCGTGATCGTTCTGATCTACTTCGGCCTGCCGAGCGCCGGGATCTCGCCCTCGGGCTTCGTGTCGACCTGGCTCTCGCTCGCTCTGGTCCTGATGTCGTTCTCCGAGGAGATTTTCTGGGCGGGCATCACCTCGGTGGCCCGGGGGCAATGGGAGGCGGCGCGCTCGACCGGCCTCACGTTCGGCCAGACCTTGCTCCACGTCGTGCTGCCGCAGGCCTTGCGACTGACCATCCCGCCCCTGACCAACCGCACCATCGCCATCACCAAGGGCACCGCGCTGGGCACCGTCGTCGCGGTGACCGAGATCCTGGGCCAGGCGAGCTCGGCGATGTCGAACTCCTACAATCCCTCGCCGCTCATGATGGGCGCGGCCGCCTACCTCGTCCTGTTCTTCCCCGTGGTGGTCGCGGGGCGCTGGATCGAAACGCGCTTCGCGTGGAAGCGATGATCGAGAGCTTCTTCAACCTGGAGATCGTCGCCGCCTCCTGGCCCATCGTGCGGGCCGGCCTCCGGAACACGATCCTGCTCTCGCTGCTCGTGGTGCCGCTGGGCCTCCTCGGCGGGCTGATTCTCGCGCTGCTCGCCAGCGCGAAGGCGCCCATGGTGCGCTGGCCCCTGATGGCGTGGGTCGACTTCTTCCGCGCGTTCCCGCCGCTCGTCCTCCTCATCCTGCTTTTCGCCGGCCTACCCTTCGCCGGCCTCGAGCTCGGCGGGTTCGTCTGCGTGGCCATCGCCTTCTTCCTCAACACGGGGGCGTACTACGGCGAGATCCTGCGCGCGGGCATCGAATCCGTGCCCTCCGGCCAGGTGGAGGCGGCGCGCTCCACCGGGCTCTCCCGCCTGCAGACGATGGCCTACGTCGTGCTGCCCCAGGCGGTGCGGAACGTCCTGCCCGACCTCCTCTCGAACACGCTCGAGGTCGTGAAGCTCACCTCGCTCGGCAGCGTGGTGGCCGTGCCCGAGCTCCTCTACCAGGCGCGGCAGGCCCAGAGCCTCACCTACAACGCGACGCCGATCGTGGTCGCGGCGGTCATCTACTTCGTGCTGCTCTGGCCGGTGGTGCGCCTCCTGAGCCGGCTGGAGAACCGCGCCCTCGCGGCGCGCTGATCACTTCGTCACGTTGGTCTGCTCCAGCGCGGCCTTCACCCCGCTCGCGAGCTTGAGCGGGTCGTCGACGCCCCAGAAGTGCATGTAGAAGAGGCGCGGCGTGTCCATCAGGCCGTGATTGTGAATGGCCGTCACGTCGATCCCGTGCTCGCGCAGCGCGCGGGCGACCGGGTTGACCTCACGGTCGATCAGGACGAAATCACCGGTGATCGCGGCCCGGCCGTCGGCCAGGGGCTGGAAATTGATCACCGTCGTCACCCCCATGGCCGGGAGCAAGGGCATGCCCATCTCGGTCACCGAGTCGGCGCGGGGCGCCGTCACCTGATAGATGCCGCCGACGTCGCGTCCCGCCCGGCCCAGCGCCTGCTCGAGCCGGCTCGTGTCCATCGGCGACGCTGGCGCCGCCGCGGGCGTCGTGCGCGCGGCGCCGAGGGGCGTCCCGCTCGCGGCGAGGGCGACCCGCAGCGCCTTCGCGAGCGCCACCGCCTCACCGTGACCCTCATAGTGCATGTACATGACGTGGGGCCACATGTCGTTGAGATGGTTGTGGAGCGCCGTCACCTGCAGGCCGCCCGCGAGCAGACCAGACATCACCGCCGGGATCTCGCCATCGAGGAGGGCGAGATCGCCCATGGCCATGGTGTGGTCTCCCATCTGCTTGAACGCGGCATAGGAGCCCACCGCGAAGCCGGGCTTCACCGACACGCCCTTGACGATGACGGCGAGGTCGGTCCGAGGCATGCCCACGCGGAAGACGCCCCCCGGCTGGAGCTGCCCGGGCGCTTCGAGCGCCTGCTCCACCATCTTCCAGTCGGGCTCCGCCGCCCACGCCGGCGCCGACACCGCCACCAGGAACACCGCCACCCCCACCATTGCCATCGCCTTCATCAGGCACCTCCCGGGACGCCGCGGATCGACAGGTCGTCGAACGCGGTGATCGAATCGGCCTTGGTCCAGAGCCCCACCCGCCCGGCCGCGAAGCGCGCGTCGCGATGCTCCAGGAGCCGCACGTCGTCGAGCCAGGCCTCAACCCGGTCGCCCACGGCGATCACGCGCACCTCGTGCCACGCGCCCAGGCGCGGCGGCGTGACGCGGGCGGTGGCGAGCTGCCGCCGGCCGCCCTCGTATCCGTACAGGCGGAAGTTCCCCTCGAGGGCGTTCGCGCGGACCACGTAGTACCGCCCGTCCGCGAAGCGAAACACGATGCCGCCGGACGCGTCCTCCCTGCCGGCGATGGGCTCGAGCTTCACGGAGACATCGAGCGCGGTATAGGGGCCGGGCGGCGCCACGATGACGTTGAACTCGTTGCGGACCTCCCGCTGGACGAGCACGCGCTTGCCGCTCGGCGCGTTGGCCATGTCCTCCACCGCCCAGCGACCCGCGACGGTGGTCCAGCGCTCGATGCCCGCCGTCTCGAAATCGAAGTGTTCCTCGCTGGCGCCCGCGGGCAGCGTCAGCCCGGCGGCCTCGGCGGCGGCAGTGGGGCGCACGCCGCGGAGCGCGCAGGCCCCCGCCAGGGCGGCCAGCCATCCTCGGCGTGACATCCTCATCGTAGTGCTCCCCACGTGGTGCAACCCCGTGAGCCACTGGTTGGTTTCACCGTAGCACCGGTGGCAAGCCGGGGGGGGACGCCGTAGAGGGAGGTGGGCGGAGGACGCGGCGCGGGCTCCCGCCGGCGCCGCCCGCAGACCCTTTACGGCTTGATGTTCTGGTTCAGGTGGAAGACGTTGTCTGGATCGTAGCAGCGCTTCACTTCGCGCAGCCGTCGCCAGTTCGGCCCGAACGCCGACTCCACCGCGCTGCCCTCGTCCATCTCGTCCGCGTTGAGGTAGTTGACGTAGCGCCCCTCGGCGAAGTGCGGGCGCATCGCGGTGTAGGCCTCCCGCGTCCACGCCACGTTGGCCGCGGTGTTGGCGGGATTGTCCCACTCGCCGACGGCGAGGAAGTTGTACCCCACGCTCCGGTGCGGGAACGCGGTGTCCGTCGGTCCCACGCGCGTGGCCGCGCCGTGGAAGTGCTCGAGCAGGAGCCCGCTCATCGGCGACGGCGCCGCGGCGAAGCGCTCGATCAGCGTGTCGATGGCCTCGTCCTTGAGGGTCGCGAGGAAATTCGACTTCCAGTAGTTCAGCGCGCCCTTGGGGAACCCGGCGTCGAACATCATGTTCGCCGCGCTGTAGGGCATGGGGCCGACCACGTCCATGACCGGAGAGCCGAAGCGCTTGAGCGGCGCCACCGCCGTCGCGCCCGCGTCGAGGGACCCGGCGTGCACCGCGATGATGGCGGCGAGCTTGGCGCCCGAGCCGTCGGGCGCGTGGAGCAACCCCGCGAACGCCGTCAAATCGTCGGGCAGCGACGCGGTGAAGTCACGGTAGAAGCGAAGCACGTCGCGCGCGGCGCCGAACGGGTGCGCGACCAGGCCCCCGACGACCGTCGGCCCCACCGGGTAGAGCTCGAACTCGAGCCACGTCGCCACGCCGAAGTTGCCGCCGCCGCCGCGGAGCGCCCAGAAGAGATCGGGGTGGTCCTTGGCGCTCGTCCGCACGATGTCGCCGGTGGCGGTGACGAGCTCGACGGCGCGGAGGCTATCCACCGCCATCCCGTACTTGCCCATCAGCCAGCCGAGGCCGCCGCCCAGGGTGAGGCCGCCCACCCCGGTGGTGGACACCACACCGCCGGTACTGGCGAGTCCGTGGAGCTGCGTCTCGCGGTTGTAGTCGCCCCACGTCGCGCCGCCCTGCACGTGCGCCCGCCGCATGCGCGGGTCCACGTGCACGCCGCGCATCGCCGAGAGATCGATCATCACGCCGCCCTCGGTCACCGCGTTGCCGGCCACGTTGTGACCACCGCCGCGCACCGAGATCTCCAGGCCGCGCTCGCGGGCGAAGCGCACGGCCGCCTGGACGTCGGCGGTGCCGTGGGCGCGCACGACCACCGCGGGGCGGCGGTCGATCATACCGTTGTGGACGCGCCGAGCGATGTCGTACGCCGTCTCCGAGGGCGCGAGGACATTGCCGGCGATCTGGGAATGAAGACTTTCGAGCTCCTGTGCCGTCATCGTTGACGCTCCTTGCCGGTGAAACACATCCGGGCTCCCTCTTCCCGATCGCGCTTCGACCTACTCACATGTCACTGCACGGTCGCATCGTTGCGGCCAGGGGGCACCATGACGCAACCGCGATGCCAACGCCTCGAACCCCGCGGAACTGCTGGCGCCGCCGACCAAGCACGCAGTACGGGCTCGGGTGTCGCGTCCGACGCCGCGGCAGAATGCCCGGAGCCGCGCGCTCTTCCCCCGCGCGTTTCGCCCGTAGGCGCGGCGCCCACAAAAATGGGGATCTCTCCCGATGTGGCGGCGGGCCCGCC
>DASTYT010000116.1 GCA_035764725.1 Candidatus Methylomirabilota bacterium
GGATCCTCGATAGTGACGATGTGGTCGTTCCGCCCCCGGTTCATGTAGTCGATCATGGCGGCCAGCGTGGTGGACTTGCCCGAGCCCGTGATCCCGGTGACGAGGACCATCCCGCGCCGCTCCATGGCCAGCCGCTCGAGCACCTTGGGGAGATGCAGCTCCTCGAAGATCGGGATCTTCCCCGGGATGTGCCGCATCACGCCCCGCACCTCACCCTGCGAGAGAAAGAGGTTCACGCGGAAGCGGCCTAGGCCATCGACCTGATAGCCGAGGTCCTTCTCGGTGCCGTCCATTAGGTCGTTGTAGCGATCCTCGCCGAGCAGCCGCATGGCGTTGCGACGCATGAACTCCCGCGTGACCTTGGGGAGGTCGTCCTGGACTTCGAGATGGCCGTGGATCCGGAGCACCGGATGCGCGTCCGCCTTGAGGTGAAGGTCCGAGGCCTGTCGCTTGACCGCCTGCGTGAGCAGCTCGTCGAGTTCCATCGTCCCTCCTAGCGGCCGGCCTTCTCGGGCTTGTCGCCCTTGTCGGGAGGCATGGGCGCGGCGGCGGGCTTGAGCCCCAGCGCGCTGCGGACCTTCGCCTCCATGTCGGCCAGCACCTTGGGGTTCTCCTTGAGGTACCGCTTGGCATTCTCGCGGCCCTGCCCGATGCGCTCGTTCTTGAACGTGTACCAGGTGCCGGACTTTTCCACGAGGTTCTGCTCGACGGCGGCGTCGAGCACGGTGCCCTCCTTGGACACGCCCTCGCCGTAGATCATGTCGAACTCCGCCTCGCGGAACGGCGGCGACAGCTTGTTCTTGACGACCTTCACCTTGGTACGCACACCGACGGACTCCGTGCCGTTCTTGATGGCGTCCTGGCGGCGGATGTCGAGGCGGATCGAGGAATAGAACTTGAGCGCGCGGCCGCCGGTGGTGGTCTCCGGGGACCCGAACATGACGCCGATCTTCTCGCGGATCTGGTTGATGAAGATCACGCTGCCGCCGGAGCGGGAGATCGCCGCGGTGAGCTTGCGGAGCGCCTGCGACATCAGGCGTGCCTGGAGGCCGGGCAGCGAGTCACCCATGTCGCCGTCGAGCTCGGCGCGCGGCACCAGCGCCGCGACGGAGTCGATCACGATGACGTCGACGGCGTTGGAGCGGACGAGGGTCTCGGCAATCTCGAGCGCCTGCTCGCCGGTATCGGGCTGGGAGATGAGCAGCTCGTCGGTGTTGACCCCGAGCTTCTTGGCGTAGATGGGATCGAGCGCGTGCTCGGCGTCGATGAAGGCGGCGGTGCCGCCCGCCTGCTGCGCCTCGGCGATGACATGGAGCGCGAGCGTGGTCTTGCCCGAGGACTCCGGCCCGTAGATCTCGGTGATGCGGCCGCGCGGGATGCCGCCGATGCCGAGCGCCACGTCGAGCGAGAGCGCGCCGGTGGGAATGACGGCGATCTCGTCGAGGGCGCCGCCCTGACCCAGGCGCATGATCGCGCCCTTCCCGAACTGCCGGTCGATGGAGGCCAGGGCCAGCTCGAGGGCTTGGCGGCGATCACTCTTCACTTCAGCCATGGGTGAGTCTCCTCGAAATGCTTGCACGCCTTACCCTGGAGTGGGCAATGCGCAAAGTCTCGATTCCACGCGCAATTACGATAATTTTAGAAGGCCGATCCCTCTAAAGTCAACGAACGGCGCGCTCCGTCGCCCACTTTCGATCGGAATCCCGCTGCGGTCAATGTCCAAGTTGGGATACGCGCGAAATTCCTGGGGGGACGGACCCCGCGTCGGGGCCCGGAAGGGGGGCGGCCGGGCGGCCGGAGGGCCGTCCGCTACTTCTTCTTGCGCTGCTCAAGCCCCTTCAGCAGCCGCTCCGCCTGCTCGATGTTCTTCTTGGCGTTGGCGTGGCTGGGGTCCAACTCCAGCACGACCTGCCACTCGCGGATGGCTTCCTTGAGCTTCTCGTCGCGGTAGAGCTTGATGCCCTCGCTGTAGTGCCTGTCGATGGCGTGGGTGCGCGCCTGCTGCAGGAGCTTGGCGGAGTCCTCGTAGTTGGGCTGCGCCCGGGCCAGCTGGGTCAGCGTGCGATAGGACTCGTCGTACTGCTTCTGGTCGTACTGGGACTTGCCGTAGCGGTAGAGCGCCACCTTGCGGAGGTCCTGGCCCTCGCGGTCCGACGGCGTGCTCGAGAGCAGGCGGTCCAGCCCCGCCAACGCGACCGTGTACTCGTTGCGGTCCAGCGCTTCGCGGGCGTCGGCCAGCAGCGGGTTGACCTCGGGCGGCGCCGGCTCCTCGCGCACGGACTCCGACCGGCTGGGCGGGCTGCCGGGCGCGGGCGGCGGCGTGATGCCGCCGCCCGACGGCGGCAGGCCGGCCACCGGTGGCAGCGGGTCGCGCCGCGGCTCCGCGCGGGCGAACGGCACCCCCGGGATCTCGGGAATCTTGAGCGTTGTGCCCACGGCGAGGCGCGGGTTCGGCGGGAGCTGGTTCGTCTCCCAGATCACCTCGGAGCGCGACCGGTCGCCGTAGTAGCGCTGGGCGAGGCTGGCGAGGGTGTCGCCCGCCCGCACGGTGTGGGTGACGAACTCGACCTCCCGCACGTCGTTCTGGAGCGCGTCGAAGGCCGTCTTGTTGAACGGGTCCATGGCGAGCGCGGCCAGGAAGCGGCGCCGGGCCTCCACGTGCGAGCCGCGCTGTAGCGCCGCCCGGCCCTCGTTGATCCGCTGGGTCACGCCCTGCTCGATGCGGCCCTCGAGCCTGGTCTGCCCGTCCCGCGCCGCCTGGTCGTTCTTGTCGATGAGGAGCGCGATCTTCCACTGGTCGAGCGCGCGGCGGAGCTCGCCCTCGCGCTCGAGGCGCTCGGCCTCGGCGCGCGCCTTGGCGGCCAGCTCCTGGCGGGGCGTGGGCGCCGCCGCTGGCCGCGCCGCACCGGCCGCGGATTGGGTGGGCGCCGAGGCTCCCGTCTGACCGTCCGGCGTTGTGGCCCCGGTCGCGCAGCCGCCCACGAGAAGCCCCAGCGCGGCCAGCCAGGCGAGCCGCCTCACTTGACCTCCTCGGTGGCGAAGACGTTGAGGTTCTTGATGAAGTCCTCGAGCGTCATCTCCGAGTAGATCTGGCTCCGGTGCCCCCGCAGCGGCGAGACGAAGGCGGGACTACCCTGGCGGCGCACCGTGAAGGCCGCGATGTAGCCGTACTCCTTGGTCTTCTTCACCACGTCGTCGTCCTGACGGCCGTAGGGGTACGCGAGGTACGCGGGCCGGGCCCCCAGACGCTGCTGGAACAGGGCGAGCGGCTGCTCGAGCTCCGCCTGCATGCGGCGCGCGAATTGCTCGTGGCTCTCGTTGGGCGCCTTGCGCAGGTCGCCGTGGGTCTTCGAGTGGGCCTCGATGTCGAAGCCCTCGGCGGCCAGGGCCTTGAGGTCCTCCCAGGAGAATGCGTTGCGCCCCGCTCCGACGTAGTCGGTGTAGACGAACAGCGTCGCGCTGAAGCCCAGCTCCTTCAGCACCGGATAGGCGTAGTCCTTGAAGGCGCGGTAGCCGTCGTCGAAGGTCAGCACCACGGACTTGCGCGGGAGCTGACGCTTGAAGCTCATGAACTCGACGAACTCCTTCAGGCTGATGACGTGGTACCCCTCCTTCTTGAGGTACCGCATCTGCTCGTCGAAGGACGACGCGGCGAGGACCAGCCGCCCCTTCGCCTGCCGATCGAGGTTGTGGTAGCAGAGGATCGGCACGAGCTGATACCCGTTCGTCTCGACGCCGGCCGGGTTCCACGGGCGCGCCGGGATGACGACCTGGTCGCCCGGCGCGAAGCTGTCGCGGCCCATGTAGTCGACGATCATCCAGGCTTTGGCCGGATCGCCGAGATAGCGCTCGGCAAGCGTGGCCGGGGTGTCACCGGGGCGCGCGAACGTGACGATGAACTCGTCCGAGCGGAAAGCGTCCGGCAGGGGCTCGACGCGGGCGGCCGGCGCCCCGCGGGCGGGACGGGGCGGGGCCCCGGGCTCGGCGGCGCGCTCGGGCTCCGCGGTGGCGCAGGCGGCGGCGAGGAGGGCCAGGGCACCCACCAGCAGTCGTCGGGCGGCGGTGGCCGCCGGAGTGCTTCGACTCACGCGCGCCCCCGGTGCCCGACCAGCTCGAAGACCTCCACCTGCTCCTCCTTGCCCTTCACCTTGATGGGCCCCAGCGGCACGACCTCGACGAGGTTCCGCACCTTGTCGTAGGTGCGCTCGCTGATGAGGATGCGGCCGGGCTTGGCGTTGGACTCGAGCCGCGAGGCGAGGTTCACGCTGTCGCCGATGACGGTGTACTCCATGCGCTCACCCGAGCCCACCGTGCCCGCCACGACCTCGCCCACGCTGACGCCGATGCCCACCTGGATGCGCTCCTTGCCTTCCTTGGCGCGCGCCTCGTTGAGGGCGGTGATCCCCTCCTGCATGGCGATGGCCGTGCGTACCGCGCGCACCGCGTGGTCGGGGTGCGCGATGGGCGCGCCGAACACCGCCATCACCGCGTCACCGAGGAACTTGTCGAGCGTCCCGTCGTGCTTGAAGACGGTCTCGATCATCAGCGCGTAGAACTCGTTGAGGAGGAGCACCACGTCTTCCGGCGACATCCGCTCCGACAGCGGGGTGAACCCGCGGATGTCGCAGAAGAGCACGGTGGCCTCGCGCCGCTCGCCGGTGAGCACGAGATGCTCGGGGTCCTTGAGTATCTCCTCCACCACCTCGCGGGCGACGTAGCGCGTGAAGGCGTGCTTGATCATCTCCTTCTCGCGGAGGCTCCGGGCCATCTGGTTGAAGGACTCGGTGAGCGTGCCGAGCTCGTCGCGGGAGGTCACCGGCAGCGCGACGTTGAAGTCGCCCTCGGCGATGGCGCGCGTCCCGCGCACGAGGCGGAAGATGGGCCGCGACAGGAGGTTCGAGAGGCCGATGGCCCCGAGCACGCCCACGACGACCATGGCGCCGGTGATGACGACGGCGCGCCAGAAGGCGTGCGCGAGCGCGTTGGTGATCGTCTGCTTGGAGAAGCCGAGGTAGAGGGCGCCGACCGGCGTGTCGCTGAAGACCAGCGGCATCGCGAAGTCGATCACCTCGCCCTTGTTGGTCTTGTACATGCGGACGAGAGGCTCGCTGCCGAGCTGCTCGAGCCCGGCGGGCCGCGTGATCGGCTTGCCGATCTCACCCACGTCGGAGTGCGCGAGCACGGTGCCGTTCTCGTCCGCGATGGCCACGTAGGCCACGTCGGGATCCTTCATCGCGTCCTTCACGAGCACGTTGAGTGTCAGCTCGTCCGAGGCGAGGAGCGAGCTCTTCGCCCCCGCGGAGAGATTCTCGGCGATGGTGAGGCCACGCTTGGTCATCTCCGCGGTCAGCGTCAGCTGCTCCTGGCGAATGAGGAAGGCGCTGACGAGGCTGACGGTGAGGAAGACCAGGGCGATGATGACGAGGCTCAGCTTGACCTTGAGGGGCAGCCGCATGCCGCGCGGGCGGGGGGTCGGGGGGGTGGGCTCCGCGGCCGTCGCGGACGCCTTCTGGCTCATGCGGACCTCATTGATAGTCGAGCATAGCAACCGCACGCACTTGGATCAACATGGGCGGCACCCAAGGGGGCGGCTCGCGAGCTCCGTGTACCGCGCGCCGGTGGGGTGGAGATCGCTTTTCATCAACGAGAGCGCGGTGATCGGGAGACGAGCGACCGCAACGCTCCCCACCCGCGCCACCGCCTGCCGGAGGGCCGCCGGGTCGTCCCGGCGCCAGCGGCGCTCGTCCGCGACCCGCCCGATGGTGAGGTGGGGGTGCCAGGGCCGGCTCTCCGGGGGAAAGCCCCGCGCCACGAGCCCCGCCACCAGCCGGGCCTGAAGCGCCCGGGCAGCCAGCGCCCCCTCCGCCACCCCCACCCAGAAGATGCGGGGCCGCTCGAGGCCCGGGAACGCCCCGAGCCCGTGGAGCCCGACCTCGAAGGGCGCGCTGGCCGCCGCGGCCTCCCCGATGGCCCCGAGCGCGTCCTCGAGCCGCGCGTCGTGCTGATTGCCCAGGAAGTAGAGCGTGAGGTGGAGGTTGGCCGGCGGCACCCACGCCACCGCCCGCCCCAGCGGGCGCAGGCGGTCCACCTCGGCGGCGACGGCCGTGCGCGCGTCCTCGGTCAGGAGCAGCGCGATGAAGGCACGCGGCATCGACGCCGCGTCAGGCGGAGAGCAGCGCGCGGCGGAGCATATCGAGAGCGGCCTGGGCGGATTGCCACTTCACCGCGACCCGCCCCCCCGGAAAGAGGAAACGCCGCACCTCCACGCCCCCCGGGCTCGCCACCGCGATGAACACGGTGCCCACCGGCTTCTCGGCGCTCCCGCCGTCCGGACCCGCGATCCCGGTGATCGCCACGCCGCAGGCGGTGTGACCCACGCGGCACACGCCGCGCACCATCGCGTCCGCCACCGGCGCGCTCACCGCGCCGTGAATCTTCAGGAGCTCGCGCGGCACGCCGAGCAGCTCTTCCTTCGCCTCGTTCGAGTACACGACCACGCCTCGCTCGACGTAGCGCGAGGAGCCGGGGATGTTGGTGAGCCGGTGCGCGACGAGGCCGCCCGTGCAGGACTCGGCGGTGGACACGGCGAGGCCGCGCTCGCGCAGCAGCCCGCCCACCGCCTCCTCCAGCGACTGGCCGTCCGCGCCGTAGCAATCCGCGCCGAGGGCGGCCCGCACCGCGGGCTCGGCCTCCGTCAGCGCGGCCTCCGCGAGCGCCCGGATCGGCGCCCGAGCCAGGAGGCGCACCCACACCTCACCGTCCACCACCGCGCAGGATACCGTCACGGGTGCTTCCTTCCCGAGCCAGGCGCCCAGGCGCTCCTCGGCGTCCGCGGGAGGAAGGCCCGCGGTGCGGAGCACGCGCGTGAGGGCCACGCCGCCCGAGGCCACCCGCTCGCGCACGGCCGGGCGCAGGTGCTGGTCCACGAGGCCCGCCAGATCGGGCCCGTCCAGCGGCAGCACCGCCACCAGCGCGCTCCGCGCCTCCAGCACCCAGCCCGCCGCGCTCGGGAGGCTCTCGCCGGCAGTCAGCCAGATCTGCGCGCCCTGCGGAAGCAGCGCGAGACGCTCGAGCCGGCGGGGCAGCGCACGGCCCCGCCGGGCATGATCCTCCTCGAGGAAGCGGAGCATGCGCTCGCTGAGCACGAGGCGCACCCCGGCCAGGCGCGCCAGCACACGCCGGGCCACGTCGCCCTCCGAGCCACCGGGCGGGGCCAGCATCACCACGAGGCCGGGCTGGTCCAGCGCGGGCGCCAGCACCGACTCCAGCGCCGCCTCGTCCTCGTCCACCATCGCCAGCGAGTAGACGATGACTCCCTCCGCGGAGAGCGCGCGCGCCACCGCGCGCCCCGCGGACCCCCGGGCGTCGCCGCCCTCGGCCATGCCGACGGTGATGATCCACGCGATCACGCGGGCACCCCGAAGAGGGCGCGCGCGCCCATCACGAGGATGAGGGCGTAGACGCCCGCGATGAGGTCGTCGATCATCACGCCGAGACCGCCGGTGAAGGCCTGGCTCTCGCGCGCGGGGAAGGGCTTCCAGACGTCGAAGAGCCGGAAGAGGGAGAAGGCCACGAGGAGGACCGGGATCGTCCGCGGCAGCAGGAGCACGGCCAGCCCCATGCCCGCGATCTCGTCCACCACGATGATGCCGGGATCCTTCTGGCCGAGCACGCGCTCGACGCGCCCTCCCGCCCAGAGCCCCGCCGCCGTCACCGCCGCCACCGTCCAGGCGAGCCCGGGCATCGTGAAGGGGATGAGCCAGAGGAGCACGAGGGCCACGGCACTGGCCACCGTGCCGGAGGCGACGGGAGCGTAGCCGACACCGCCCCAGGTCGCGATCGCGAAGGCGACGCGATCCACCGCGGATAGACGCGGCGTGCTGCCGCTACTCTCCGACCAGCTCGTAGCCGTCCACTTCGACGATGCGGACCTCGGCGAACCGTCCCGGCGCGAGCCGCCGATCGCGAAGGAGCACCACGCCGTCGATCTCGGGCGCCTGACCGGCGAGCCGCCCCTCGAAGGGGAACGCGCGGTCGGCGCTGGGTCCGTCCACGAGTACCGTCTGCCGCGTGCCGTAGAGCGCCTTCTGCCGCGGCCACGCCAGCCGGTCCTGCGTCTCCTCGACGAGGGCGGCGCGCTCGGTCATCACCTCGGCGGGCACCACATCCGCCATGCTCGCCGCCGGCGTGCCCTCTTCGGTCGAGTACGTGAAGACGCCCAGGCGGTCGAACGCGACGTCCTCGATGAACGCGAGGAGATTGTCGAACGCCGCCTCGGTCTCGCCGGGGAAGCCCACGAGCACCGTGGTGCGCACGGTGAGCCCGGGGATCGCCTCGCGGAACTGGGCCACGATGTCCTTCATCCGCCGCGCCGTCACCGCCCGCCGCATTGCGCGGAGCACACCGTCGTCGCCGTGCTGCACCGGCATGTCGAGGTAGGGCACGACGCGGGCGCGCGCCCAGCGGGCGATCAGCCGGTCGTTGACGTGCGCGGGGTGGAGGTACATCGGGCGGATCCACGGCATCGTCGTGTCCGACAGCGCGAGGAGGAGATCGGCGATGTCGCCGTTACCCGGAAGGTCGCGCCCGTACGCGAGCGTGTCCTGCGAGACGAGAATGGCCTCCTGGATCCCGCGCGCGGCGAGCCCTTCCACCTCGGCGACGACGTCGCGTAGCGGGCGGCTCCGGTGCTTGCCGCGGAACTGCGGAATCGCGCAGAACGTGCAACCCATGTCGCAGCCCTCGGCGATCTTCACGTACGCGTAGGGCACGCGCCCGGTGAGGAGGCGGGGCGTGGCCGCGTCGTAGAGATAGCCGGGGGGCGCGGAGGTCACCCAGTTCTGCCGCCCGTCGGCCTGATTGACGACCTCCACGATGCGCGAGAGCTCGGAGGTGCCGAGGATCGCGTTCACCTCGGGGATCTCGGTGAGGATGTCGGCGCCGTAGCGCTGGGTGAGGCAGCCGGTGACCACGAGGGCGCGCGCGCGGCCGCGCTCCTTGAGCTGGGCCAGCTCGAGGATCGTGTTCACCGACTCCTCGCGCGCGCGGTCGATGAAGGCGCACGTGTTGACGACGAGGCACTCGGCGGCCTCCGCGTGGTCGGTGATCTCGTGGCCGGCGGCGGTGAGCATGCCCAGCATCAGCTCGGAGTCGACCTGATTCTTGGGGCAGCCGAGGGTGGTGAAATGGACCTTCATGGCGAGGCCTCATGATCCCACACGCCCGCGCGACCCGTCAAACCACGGCGGGGCGCCGCGGGGGCGCGCGG
>DASTYT010000117.1 GCA_035764725.1 Candidatus Methylomirabilota bacterium
CGCCAAGGAGCTCCGCACCGGCAAGGAGGCGTCCATCGCGGTGCGCCCGACTTACGGCCTCACCGAGGCCGAGGTGGAGCGCATGGTCGATGAGTCCTTCGAGCATGCCGAGGCCGACGTGGCCGCGCGGCTCTTGATCGAGGCGAGGACGGAAGCGGACAACGTGATCAACCACGTGGAGCGGGCGCTCACCCAGGGCGCGCAGCTCGCCGAGGCCGGTGAGCTCGAGCGCATCCGCGCCGCCGTCGCCGCCCTGCGCGACGCGCGCGGCGGGGACGACCGCGAGCTCATCCACGGGCGCACCACCGCGGTGAACAAGGCCACGGAGCGACTGGCCGAGGCCATGATGGACGCCGCCCTCAAGGGGGCGCTGGCCTCCAAGCGGGCGGACCGTATCCTGGAGTCCTCCTGATGGCGAAGCACAAGGTGACGTTCCTCCCTCAGGACGTGACGGTGGAGGTGGACGACGAGAAGTACCCGCTGGCCGATCACGGGAAGCCCGGCTCGGTGCTGGACATAGCCCTCGCGCACGACATCGACCTCGAGCACAACTGCGGCGGCTCCTGCGCCTGCACCACCTGCCACGTGATCGTGCGGGAAGGGGAGGGCAATCTCTCGCCCATGGAGGCGGACGAGGAGGATCGCCTGGACACCGCGGAAGGCCTCACCCTTCACTCGCGGTTAGGCTGCCAGGCCATCGTGCGGGGCGACGTCGTGGTGGAGATCCCCAAATAGCCATGAAGTGGAGCGACACCGAGGATATCGCCATCGCGCTGATGGAGGCGCATCCAGACACTGATCCGCTCACCGTGCGCTTCACCGACCTGCACAAGTGGGTGGTGGCGCTCGAGGACTTCGACGACGACCCCAAGGCCTCGAATGAGGGCCTCCTCGAGGCCATCCAGATGAAGTGGCACGAGGAGTACCGCGACCGATGATTGGCGAGCCGCAGCGGCAGGTGAGGCGAGCGGATAGGGGAATTGGCGAGCCGCAGCGGCAGGCGAGGCGAGCGGATAGGGAGAACGTCCCGAGCGGAGCGAGGGCGGGCAGGTTACCAGGCGATCACATGATCGGACGCGAACACGAGATCGAGCAGCCCCGCGTAGTCGAGGCCGTCACCCAGGCGCAGGATGCGCGCGCCCGACGGCACCGGGGGAGCCGCGCCGCCGTCGAGCAGCACCACCGTGATCTCGGCGCCGGGCTCGGCGCCCGCGATCACCGGGCCGGCCAGCGTGTCCGCGTCTCGGGGGACGAGGTGGAGGTAGCGAGCCATCAGAAGACGAGGTATCGTTGGGCGCGGCGGGCCAGCTCCGCGACGGCGCCCTCGGCCACCGGGACGACCGGGTGGCCTTCCACGTTCCACTCCGCGTCGCTCGGCGGCGTCCCCACGATGTGGAACGGCACGTTGAGCTTCCGGAGGGCGGCGCGGAACTTCGCGATGTCGTCGCCATCCACGAGGTCATCGGTGTCCTCGTCGAGCAGATGGACGGCGGGACCGGTGAGCACTACCATCACGTCGTTCTCGCCGGCCACCACGCCGAGGGCGATGCGCATGGCCTCGTTGGCGCGATGGGACGCGCGCGGGTCCTCCGAGATCACCACGAGCACGGGCAGGCCGTCGGCCACGGCGTCAGTTCAGGGCGACGAAGCGGTCGGTGCCGCTGATCACGTCGGTGAGCACCACGAGGCCGCAGTTGGTAGCGCGGTCCGACAGAGGAAGACCGCGCTTCTGGCAGCCGTAGGCGCACACGAAGAGGCGGGCGCCGCGCTCCGCGAGGGCCTGGACGCGCGGGTCCTCCACGGCGGTCACGCCGTCGTCGATGAGGTAGAGGTACACCTGCGCGCCGCGATCGAGCGCGGCGTTCCCGAGCCCCAGCGCGGTGGCGAGATTGGCATGCTCGGGCGCGGTCGAGACCATCAGGCCGAGCTTTTTCCCCGCGGGATCCATGGAATAGAAAGCGTAGCATCGCGATGAGGGAGGGTCAATGAACCGGCGAGTCTATCTCGATCACAACGCGTCCACTCCGGTGCATCCGGAGGTGCTGGAGGTCATGCTTCCGTACTTCTCGGAGCGATACGGCAATCCGTCGAGCATCCACGGCTTCGGCCGCGAGGCCCGCGAGGGGCTGGACACCGCCCGCGAGCGGATCGCGGGCTTCCTCCGCGTCGGCAAGGAGGAGGTCGTGTTCACCTCCGGCGGCACCGAGTCGGACAACATGGCCATCAAGGGGGTGGCGGCCGCCCGCGGGCGCGGCCATCTCATCACCTCCGCGGTCGAGCATCATGCGGTGCTCCGCACGTGTGAGACGCTAGCCAAGCAGGGCTTCGACCTCACGGTACTGCCGGTGGACGGCTACGGCATGGTGAGCCCCGACGACGTGCGCCGCGCCATCCGGCCGGACACGATCCTCGTGACGATCATGCACGCCAACTCCGAGGTCGGCACCATCCAGCCGGTCAGCGAGATCGGGCGGATCACGCGCGAGCGCGGCGTCACCTTCCACGTGGACGGCGTCCAGACCTTCGGCAAGCTGCCGCTGGACGTCGAGGCCCTCGGCATCGACCTCCTGTCCTTCTCCGGCCACAAGATCTACGGGCCGAAGGGGATCGCCGGGCTCTACATCCGCAAGGGCACCAAGATGGCTTCGGTGCAGCACGGCGGCGAGCACGAGCGCCGCCGCCGGGCGGGCACAGAGAACGTGCCGGGCGCGGTGGGGCTGGGCAAGGCGGTGGAGGTGCGCGCCCGCGACATGGCGGCGGAGGAGACGCGAGTCCGCGCCCTGCGGGACCGCCTCTGGACGGGCCTCTCCAGCCGGGTGCCGGAAGTGCGCCTGAATGGGCATCCGACCGAGCGGCTCCCCGGCACCTGCAATGTCTGCTTCCGTCACATCGAGTCCGAATCGATCGTGCTCGGCCTGGATCTCAAGGGCATCGGTGTCTCGGCGGGCTCGGCCTGTACCGCGGGAAGCGTGGAGCCGTCCCACGTCCTTGTGGCCATGGCTGTCCCGCTCGACTGGGCGATGGGGACGGTCCGGTGCTCGCTGGGACGGAGCACCACGGCGGAGGATATCGACTACGTGCTGGACAGCATCGAGCCCCTGGCCGGCAAGCTGCGCAGCCTCTCGCCCGTGAGGGCCTGAGGGAGGCCGCGCGCCCGCCATGCGCTACTCCGACACGCTCATCGAGCATTTCCGACATCCTCGCAACGCGGGAATGATGCGCGATCCGGACGGGGTGGGCGAAAGCGAGTACGCCGAGTGCATGGACCTCGCGCGCGTGTTCCTGCGAGTGCGGGAGGGACGGATCGAGGACGTGCGCTTCCAGACTTACGGGTGCGGACCGACCATCGCGGCGTCCAGCGCCGCCACCGAGCTGATCCGGGGCGCCGCCCTCGCGGACGTGCTGGAGCTGGTCGACGCGCAGGTCGACGCGGCGGTGGGCGGGCTGCCACCCGACCGCGCCCATGCCGCCCAGGTGGTGACGGCGGCGATCCGGGCGGCCGCGCGCGACGCGGCGGCACGGTCGGGCACAATTTCCCCTCAAGGAGACTGAGGCCATGCTCGCCAAGATGAGACGCGACGTTCGCACCGTCCTCGAGCGGGACCCCGCGGCTCGCTCCGCCCTCGAGGTGGTGCTCTGCTATCCGGGTGTCCACGCCATCTGGCTGCACCGCATCGCGCACGCGCTCTGGAATGGCGGACTGACGACGCTGGGCCGGCTCGTCTCGCATTTCAGCCGTTTCGTCACCGGGATCGAGATCCATCCCGCCGCCAAGCTGGGGCAGGGGCTCTTCATCGACCACGGCATGGGCCTCGTCATCGGCGAGACGGCCGAGGTCGGCGAGAACGTGAGCCTCCTCCAGGGCGTCACCCTCGGGGGCACGAGCGTGCGGCGGGAGAAGCGGCATCCGACCCTGGGGGACAACGTGACAGTGGGCGCGAACGCCACCATCCTCGGCGGCTTCACCATCGGGGCGGGGAGCCGCATCGGCGCGGGCTCGGTGGTCGTGCGCGAGGTGCCGGAGAACTCGGTTGTCGTCGGCGTCCCGGGGCGGGTAACATATCGAGACGGGCGTCGCGTGCGCGGCGAGATCGACCTCAACCAGGTGGACTTGCCCGACCCGCTCGCGCGGACGGTGGAGCACCTGCTCGACCGCATCCGGGCGCTCGAGGCCGAGCTGGAGGCGCTGAAGCAGCCCGCGCGGGAGCGCGAGGCGGAATAGAGCGCGGCGGAATAGAAAAAAGGAGAGCGCGTGGTTCCGAAGGACACGATGAGCATCCAGGAAGCGTCGCAGTACCTGGCCATGGACGAGCAGACCGTCACGCGCATGGCCAGCGAGCGCCAGATCCCCTGTCTCCAGCACGACGGCAAGTGGCTCTTCTCCAAGAAGTCCATCGACAAGTGGAAGGCCCGCCAGGCCCCGGCCCGCGCCTGACTCGCGACGCCGCGTGGCGGATACTCACCGAGTTCACCCGCTCCGATAGCCTTCGCAAGCACGCTCTCGCAGTCGAGGCGACCATGCGCGCCTACGCCGGACGATACGGCGCCGAGCCGGACACCTGGGGCATCGCGGGCCTGCTCCACGACTTCGACTACGAGATGCATCCCGCTGGGCCCCAGCACCCCCTGAAGGGCGCCGAGATCCTCGCCGCGCGGGGCGTGGCCCCCGAGATCGTGTACGCGATCCTCGCCCATGCGGACTACGCGGGCTGCCCGCGCCGCTCCCTCCTCGACCGCGCGCTTTACGCCTGCGACGAGCCGTCCGGCTTCATCACCGCGTGCGCGCTCGTGCGCCCAGGCCGCGCCATCGCCGGGCTCGAGGCCGGCTCGGTGATCAAGAAGCTCAAGGACAAGGGCTTCGCGCGATCGGTCAACCGGCACGATATCTACCGGGGCGCCGAGGAGCTCGGCGTGCCGCTCGAGGCGCATCTGGGATTCCTCGTCGAGACGCTGACCGCCTCCGCACCCGCGCTCGGCCTCGAGGGCCCCGCGCGCTAGTCCCATGGCCGGATCCGCGCCGGCGATCCGGACCGTGCTCCACGTCGACATGGACGCGTTCTACGCGGCGGTGGAGCAGCGCGACCGCCCCGAGCTGCGAGGCCGTCCGGTGGTGGTGGGTGCGAAGCCCGGCGGGCGCGGCGTGGTGTCGGCCGCCTCGTACGAGGCGCGGCGCTTCGGCATCCACTCCGCCATGCCGATCAGCCGTGCGTACCGCCTGTGCCGGGACGCCGTGTACCTCCCCGTCGACATGGACAAGTACGCGGCGGTGTCGCGCCAGATCATGGCCTTGCTCGCAGAGTGGACGCCGCTGCTGGAGCCCGTGTCCATCGACGAGGCGTTCCTCGACGTCACTGCCAGCCGCGCGCTGCGCGGCGACGGGCCCACCATCGCCCGGGACATCAAGGCCCGCATCCGGGCCGAGGTTGCCCTGACCGCGTCGGTGGGCGTCGCTCCTAACAAGTTCGTGGCGAAGATCGCGTCCGACCTCGAGAAGCCCGACGGTCTCGTCGTGGTGGAGCCCGGCCAGGAGGCGGCCTTCCTCGCGCCGCTGCCGATCGGTCGGCTCTGGGGCGTGGGGCGCGTCACGGGGACCGAGCTCCAGTCCCTCGGCATCCTCACCATCGGCCAGCTCGCGAGCCTGCCGCCGGCCACGCTGCTGGCGCGCTTCGGCGAGAGCCATGGGCCCGCGCTCGCGGAGCTCGCCCGGGGCCTCGACGACCGCCCCGTGGAGCCCTTCGGCACGCCCAAGTCCATGGGCGCCGAGGAGACCTTCGGCACGGACCATCTCGACGTCGAGCGGCTCCGCGCCACCTTGCGCGCCCAGGCCGAGCGCGTGGCGCGCGAGCTGCGCGCCGAGGGGTATGCCGGCCGCGTGGTCACGCTGAAGATCCGCTTCGCGGATTTCTCGACCTACACGCGCGCGCACACCGGCGAGCCCACCCAGGATGGCCTGCGCGTCTACCAGGAGGCCTGCGCGCTGCTCGATCGCGTGAACCTGAGCCAGCCGGTGCGGCTGATCGGGGTCTCGGTGTCGGGCCTCGGCGCGGCAGGACAGGGCCAGCTCGCGCTGTTCGGCCCCGATGCCGCTCGGCAGGAGCGGCTGGGGCGGGCGCTCGATCGGCTCGTCGAGCGCTTCGGCGGGGATGCGGTGCAGCCCGCGAGCCTGCTGGGGCGCCGCTCGCGACGCCGCAGCGGCCCGCGCGGGCCGGCCCGCTGAGCGCGGCACGGCGACGTCCGATTGCCTTCGTCCCGGCCTTCAGATAGACTCACTGAACAGCGGTTCATTCGTCGCCGGGAGACTCCATGGAACGTCCCATCGCCTACGACAAGCTGGCCCGAGAGGAGCGCTTCGTGCGGATGCGGGCGCGCGACGTGGCCCAGATCAAGGTCGACCAAGGAGAGCCGCCGTTTCCCGATCTGAGTAGCCGCGACTCCATCAAGGAGCGCGTTCACGGGATCATGGTGGGCGAGATGCAGGCCATGGAGGGCGCGGGCCGCAGCGTCTACGACTTCCCGGACGCGCCCTGGGAGTTCACGATGGACATGGCGCGCCAGGTCTGGGACGAGTCGCGCCACCTCGAGATCTACCTGCGCCTGCTGGAGCACCTCGACGGCTACGTGGGCGAGTATCCCGAAACCACCATTCTCTGGCGCTGTGCGTGCGCCGAGGACGCGGCAGCGCGGGTGGCCGGTGTCAACCGCGGCCTCGAGGGCTTGGCCTGCGACGTGTTCAATCAGCTCGTGTACATCGCCCGGAAGATGGGGGATCCCATCCTGGAGCGGGCGGTGGACTTCGTGCTCGCCGACGAGATCACCCACGTGCGCATGGGCTCGAAGTGGCTGACCCGGCTGACCGAGGGCGACCCCGAGCGGCGCCGGCAGGCCATCGCCTTCCAGGAGACCATCGACGAGCGCTTCAACCTCGGCGGGGTGCGCCAGGACGGCGATCACGAGCAGGTGCTGATCTCGATCGCCACCGAGGCGCGACAGCTGGGCGGGTTCACCGACGAGGAGATTCAGCGCCTCATCAAGACCACCCAGCGCTCGCAGGTCTACTAGCCTCGATGTATCCGCTGGACGGCATGTATTCCGTCGAGCACTCCGCTCGGCTGATCCGTCACTACCGCTACACAGTGGAGCGCATGATGCGCGTGATGGGCGGCTGGCTGGCCCTGACGCCCGAGATCTCCGCCAAGCTCCTCATGGGGCGCCACGTGTGGGACAACGCCCAGCACGCCGACGCGCTCGGCCGACGTCTCCCCGAGCTTCGGGCGCACGCTCAGGAATCTGCGCCCGCCAATGAGGCGATGGTTGCCTTCATGGACGCGTTCGAGTCGCCCGAGACTCCGGAGCGCACGGTCGAGCGCCTGGTCGGTCTGTATCGCGTCCTCAAGCCCCATCTCCTCGCCGCGTACGAGCACCACCTCCGCGACGCCAACGCGGTCTACGAGCCGCCCACGCGCCGGCTGCTCGCGCGCTGCGCGGAGGACGAGCGGCGCCACATCGCGGCGGGCGAGCGCGTGCTCGCGCACCTCACGCCGACCGCGGAGTCGCGCCAGCGCGCGGCCGCCTGGCAGACGCGGCTCGAGGCGCTGCTGGCCGCGGCGGGCGGGGTCACCGGCGAGGGCCTGCCGCCGACGGCGGCGCGGGTGTCATCCCCCGAGGGCGACGCGGAGGCGGAGGAGTTCATCCGGCTCGAGACGCGTTCCGCGAGGTGGCCGCTGCCCGATCCGCTGCGCGCGGCGGTGCAGGCCATGGGTGATGCGCTCGTCGCCCGGGACGGCGGTGGGGTGCGCCGCTGGCTGGCGGATCCCGGGCTCTGGAGCGAGGCGGCGGAGTCGGCCCTCGCCGCCGGGCGCTTCACCAGCCACGCGGTGGTGGCGGTCGCGCGAATCGGCCGCCAGCTCCTCGTCAAGATCCGTCTCGACGGTCCCAGCGTCTCCGCGACGCTCGCCGCGCGCTGGGCGGGAGGCCCCGACGGCTGGCGCGCGCACGCCCTCGACGTGGCGCGCCTCGAGCCCGCTCGCTCCGCCTGAGCTGGTGCTGCCGAGCGTCCTCGTCGCCAATCGGGGGGAGATCGCGCGCCGGGTGATCCGCGGCTGCCGGCGCCTCGGGGTGCGCGCGATCGCGGTGTACTCCGAAGCCGATGCGGGATGGCCGCACGTGGCCGAGGCCGACGAGGCCGTGCTGATCGGGCCCGCGCCAGCCCGCGAGAGCTATCTGGATTTCGAGCGCGTGCTCGGCGCCGCCCGCAAGACCGGGGCGCGCGCGGTGCATCCCGGCTACGGCTTCCTCTCCGAGAACTGGCGCTTCGCCAAAGCCTGCGAGGAAGCGGATCTCGCCTGGATCGGCCCGCCATGGCGGGTCATCCAGCAGATGGGCGACAAGGTCGAGGCACGGCGCCGCATGCGCGAGGCCGGGGTGCCGGTGGTGCCGGGCAGCGAGGGCGCCCTCGACTCGCTGGAGGCGGCGGGGGTGGTCGGCGGGCGCATCGGCTACCCCCTCATGCTGAAGGCGGCGGCGGGCGGTGGCGGGATCGGGATGGTGCGCGTCGCCGACGCCGCCGCGCTGCCCGCCGCGTGGGCCTCGGCGCAACGCCGCGCCCAGGCCGCGTTCGGCTCCGGCGCGCTCTTGGTCGAGCGCTACGTGACCGAGCCGCGCCACGTCGAGGTGCAGGTGTTCGGCGACACCGGCGGGCAGATCGTCCACCTCCACGAGCGCGAATGCTCGATACAGCGCCGCCACCAGAAGCTCATCGAGGAGAGCCCGGCGCCCGCCCTCGATCCCGAGGTCAAGGCGCACCTGGTCGAGGCGGCGGTACGGGGGGCCCGCGCGGTGGGCTACGTGAACGCGGGCACGATGGAGTTCATCGTCCAGGGCCGCGAGGCGTACTTCCTGGAGATGAACACCCGCCTCCAGGTCGAGCATCCGGTGACCGAGGAGGTCACGGGCCTGGACCTGGTCGAGTGGCAGCTCCGCGTGGCGTCCGGCGAGCCGCTGCCGCTCCCCCAGGACAAGATCGCGCAGCGGGGCGCCGCGCTCGAATGCCGGATCTACGCGGAGGATCCCGCCAAGAACTTCATGCCCTCGCCCGGCACCATCGCGCGACTCACGCTCCCCGCGGGGCCGGGCGTGCGGCTCGAAGCCGGGGTCGCGGAGGGCGTCCAGGTTTCAGTACACTACGATCCGCTCTTGGCCAAGGTCGTCACGCGGGGCGACACGCGCGAGGAGGCGATCGCGCGGATGCAGGCGGCGCTGGAGGGCTTCCTTGTGGAGGGGGTACGTACCGTCATTCCCTTCCACCAGCGCGTGCTGGCGAGCGCCGCGTTCCGGGCCGGCCGGGTCCACACTCAGATGGTCGAACAAGGAGGCTTCAATGCCTGAGGAGGTCAAGGCCCACATCACCGGGGTCGTGTTCCAGATCACCAGCAAGGCGGGCGACCGCCTGGCCGCCGGCGATCCCGTCGTCGTGCTGGAGTCGATGAAGATGGAGATCCCGGTCGAGGCCCCGCGCGCCGGGGTGGTGCGCGAGATCAAGGTGGCCGAGGGCCAGACGGTGCAAGAAGGCGACACCATCGCCGTCATCGATTAGGAGGCCGGCATGAGCGCCGCGCTGATCCGCGAGCACTACGACTATCACCGGTGGGCGAACCGCCGTCTCTTCGACGTCGCCAATGCGCTGGGGACGGAGGCGACCGGCCGCGACCTCGGCAAGCACTGGAGCTTTCCCACCCTCAAGGGCATGTTCGCCCATCTCTACGCGGCGGACTCGGTGTGGCTGACCCGCTGGAAGGGCCAGTCGCCCACGCGTCTCCTCGGCGACAAGGACTTCGCGTCGATGACCGACCTGCGCGAGAAGTGGGACGCCCTCGAGGCGGAGCAGCGGGCCTTCGTCGAGGGGTTGAAGGACGCGGACCTCACCCGGCCCGTCGAGTACAAGAACACCGAGGGCGCCCAGTTCCGCGTGGCCCTGGGGCCGCTGCTCCAGCACGTGGTGAATCACGCCACGCATCACCGGAGCGAGGTGGCCACGATGCTCACGATCATCAGCGGCTCGCCGCCGGACACGGGGATCAATACCTACCGCGTCACCGTCGTCAAAGGATAGGGCAAGCCGCAGCCGTAGGCGAGGCGAGCAATATGAAGATCGAAAGAACCGCGCGCCTGCCATGGGGATGAAGGAGCTCGTCGAGGCGCTGCGTGCGCGGCGCCAGCGGGCCCTCGCGATGGGCGGGGCGGATGCCATCGTTCGGCAGCACGCCGAGGGCAAGCTCACGGTTCGCGAGCGGATCGACCGGCTCTTCGACCCCGGCTCCTTCCAGGAGATCGGGCTCCTCGCCACCCACGCCAACGTGTCGCCGGCGATGAAGGGGAGGGAGACGCCCGCCGACGGCGTCGTCACCGGCTTCGGGCGCATCGGCGGCCGGCCCGCCTCCCTCATCGCCTACGACTTCACGGTGATGGCGGGCTCGATGGGGCGCACCGCCGAGGTCAAGTGCAACCGCGCGCGCGAGATCGCTCTGACCAAGCGTATGCCGATGATCTGGCTCATCGACTCCGCGGGCGCGCGGATCCAGGAGGCCATCGGCTCGACCTTCGCGGGCTCGGGGTTCCTCTTCAGAGAGGAATCGATCATGTCGGGCGTGGTCCCCATGGTGGCGGCGATGATGGGCCCGGGCGCCGCCGGCACCGCCTACATCCCCGCGCTGTCCGACTTCGTGCCGATGGTGAAGGGAACGAGCCACATGGCGCTGGGCGGCCCACCCCTCGTGAAGGCGGTGGTGGGCGAGGACGTCACGCCGGAGGAGCTGGGCGGGTCCAAGGTCCACACCGAGATCTCGGGCGTCGCCGATCTCGAGGTCGCGGACGACGCCGCCTGCCTCGAGGCGGTCAAGGACTACCTGTCCTACTTTCCCTCGTCCAACCTCGAGTCACCCCCGGTCGCGCGGTGCGACGACCCCGCCGAGCGCAAGGACGAGTCGCTCCTCACCATCGTGCCCGACAGCGCGCGGCGCGCCTACGACGTCAAGAAAGTCATCGCCGCGGTCGTGGACCACGGACGGATGTTCGAGATCAAGCCCGGCTGGGCGCGGAATCTCGTCACCGCGCTGGCCCGCCTCGGCGGGCGGCCGGTGGGGGTCGTGGCCAATCAGCCGATGGTGCTGGGCGGAGCCCTCGACGTCGACGCCGCCGACAAGGCGGCGCGGTTCATCATGCTCTGCGACGCCTTCAATATTTCCCTTGTGTTTCTCCAGGATGTGCCGGGCTTCCTCGTGGGCTCCAAGGTGGAGCGGCAGGGCATCATCCGCCATGGGGCCAAGATGCTCTACGCGGTCAGCGAGGCCACGGTGCCCAAGCTCACCGTGGTGCTGCGCAAGGCGTACGGCGCCGGCTACTTCGTCATGTGCGGGAAGGCTTACGAGCCCGACCTCATCGTGGCCTGGCCCACCGCGGAGATCTCGGTGATGGGACCCGAGGGCGGGACCAATATCGTATTCCGCAAGGAGATCGCCGCCGCGGCCGACCCGGACGCGGAGCGAGCCCGCCGGGTGGAGGACTTTCGCGCCCTGATCAATCCCTACATCGCGGCCGGTGGGGCGCTGATCGACGACGTGATCGATCCGCGCGAGACGCGGCCGGTGCTCATCGGGGCGCTGGAGATGGCGCGCACCAAGAAGGTCGAGAGGCCCTGGAAGAAGCACGGGATCATGCCGGTCTAGCTGTGCCGGTATCTGAGGGGGTCGCCGGCCTCGTCAGGCCGCGACCCCTCGGTCGACTTGATCGCCCGGCCCATGGACGACCGGACGCCCTGGCTCCTTCCCGCGAGCGGGAAGAAGCCAGGCGGGTACGGAATCAGTTCTCGACGAACGCCTTCAGCGCACGCCCGCGAAGCGGGTGCCGGAGCTTGCGGAGCGCCTTGGTCTCGATCTGACGGATGCGCTCGCGCGTCACGGAGAAGCGCTTGCCCACCTCTTCCAGCGTGTGCTCGCCCTCCTCGCCGATGCCGAACCGGAGCCGCAAGATCTCCTTCTCCTTCGGCGACAGGGTGGCCAGCGCGCGGTCGACCTGATTGGTCAGGTCCTGGCTGATCAGGCTGTCGTTGGGCGACTCCGCCGTCTTGTCCTCGAGGAAGTCGCCGAGGTCGGAGTCCTCGCCGATCGGCGTCTCGAGCGACAGGGGCTTCCGCGACGACTCCAGGATCAGGCGCACCTTGCGTGCGGGCACGCCGGTCCGCCGGGCCAGCTCCTCCGGGGTGGGCTCGCGGCCCATCTCGTTGACCATCAGGCGATTGACGCGCGAGATGCGGTTGAGCGTCTCCACCATGTGCACCGGGATGCGGATGGTGCGCGAGTGATCGGCGATCGCGCGAGTGATGGCCTGCCGGATCCACCACGTGGCATACGTCGAGAACTTGAAGCCACGGCGGTACTGGAAGCGGTCCACCGCCTTCATGAGCCCGAGGTTGCCCTCCTGGACCAGGTCCAGCAGCGACAACTCGCTCCCGAGATAGCGCTTGGCCACCGAGACGACGAGGCGGAGGTTGGCCTCCATCAGCTCCTTCTTCGCCTGGCGGACCACGCGGTCGTGGCTCTCGATCTCGGCGAGGGCGGCGAGCAGCGGCTTGCGCGCAAGGCCCGCCTCGGTCTCCAGGGCGTGCAGCTCGGCCCGACCGGTCGCGGCGCGCATCCGCTCCGCGAGCTGGCGGACCTCGACCACGAGCCCGTCGATGAGGGCCGGCTTGAGCGGCAGCTTCTCGACGATGCTCCGCACCGAGGCGCCATTCTGCGCGATCCACTTGCCGTAGTTGGCTCGCGTGGACGCGGCCCGGCGCTTCGCCGCCAGCGACTCGCGGAGCCGCTGGCTCTCGCGCTCGAGCCGCCGCATGCGCGCAAAGGCGGTCATGATCGGACGCACCTGCTCCGGGCTGGGCTCGCCACCCTCGGGCAGGATGATCACGTCGTCCAGGGGAACCTCGGAGCGGCGGAGCCGATCCACCAGCACGAGCAGCCGATCGACGGCCATCGGAATGTCGGCGAGCGCCCCGCGCAGCTTGATCTGGCCCGCCTCGATGCGCTGGCCGATCTCGACCTCCTGCCGGGCGGTGAGCAGGCGAACTTTACCGATCTCCTTCAGGTAAATCCGTACCGGGTCCTCCCCTTCCGCCGGGGAGGGCCGGAGCGCCTCCTCGCTGAGCCCGGACTCTTCGGCGGCAGGCTGCAGCTCCTCCCGCTCGTCCTCGACGCCGACCTCGGTCTGCGGCTCGGTGGGCTTCGGGCGGAGCACACGCACCGAGGCACGTCGCTTAGGACGAGGTGCCTCTGTAGTCGGCCAAACAACCGCCACTTCAGCCGTATTCGCCGTCTGAGTATCCCTAAAGGTCATCGCGGCCCTTCCATTTCCTGATTACCTACCGGTGAGCTGCCGGCCAAGCCGACACGTCCATCCAGATATTTAGAGGGCGCCGACCCTTCTGTCGTTTCAGGACGTGTGGCCTGGAAACGCCCAGCCGTCGCGCACGGTTTCCCCCGTCGTGCAAGTTGAAAGACGCGTGCCAACCCGACCGTATTCGCGAGGGGAAAACCGAGCCGGGAGGGGCCTGCCTATTCCGAGGGCTCGAGGGTGAGGTCGAAGCCGATCGTGACCTCGTTGCCCACTTTGAAGAACAGTCGGCTGGGCGGCTGGACGCCGAAATCGGTGAGCCGGATGCGGGACTCCCCGCGTACCCATACGCGATCCTCGCGGAGGCGAACCCGAGCCAAGAACGTGACGGATCGCTCCACGCCGCGCAGGGCGAGCCCGCCCTTGACCGTGAGCAGGGTATCGGCCGAAGGTGTCACCGCGTTGAACGACGGCTCGACGCTGCCGATCGTGAACCGGATCTCCGGGAACCGGTCGACGTCGAGCACCTTGCGCATGTCGCGGTCCCGGGTCTCATTCCCGGTGCGGAGCGCGGCGACGCGGACCCGGGCCACCCCCGTGATGCTGGCGCGGAGATCGGCGGTGTCGATCTGGAACTCCCCGGTCACGCCCTCGCCGCGGCCGCTGAAGTCGCCCAGCTGGTGCGTGGCGTCGAAGGTCACCACGCTCTTGGCGGGATTCGGGAGCCAGCGGCGCGATTCTGCCGAGGCGGGGAGGAAGAGGACCGTGACCAGCATCCCCGCCAGAAGGGTGCGCAAAGTCACGCCGGTGGGATACCATGGCACCTACGCCCGGTCAATGGAATGGGACTTCCCCCGGGACGAAACCGACACCGATCGGCACGGACGGCCGGCTCGATCCCGCCGCCGCGCCTTCTACGAGGAACCCGATGACGACGACGGTCCCCAGCGCCTCCTACAGCTTCACCGTGCGGCTGGAGATCCAGAACAAGCCGGGCATGCTCGGCAAGGTCACCTCCGCCATCGGCAAGGCCGGGGGCGACATCGGGGCGGTGGACCTGGTCGAGGTGACCGGGGGACGGGTGCTCCGCGACATCACCATCAAGGCCCGCGACAGCCAGCACGGCCTGGGGATCATCGAGAGCCTCCGCGGCCTGGCCGGCATCAAGGTCGCCAATATCTCGGACCGGACGTTCCTGATGCACCTGGGCGGCAAGATCGAGATCAAGAGCAAGGTGCCGCTCCGGACCCGCGACGACCTCTCGATGGCCTACACCCCGGGGGTGGCGCGAGTGTGTCTGGCCATCAAGGAAGATCCCTCCCGCGCCTTCACCCTCACGATCAAGCACAACTCGGTCGCGGTGGTGACGGACGGCACTGCCGTGCTGGGCCTGGGTGATATCGGCCCTGAGGCAGCGCTGCCCGTGATGGAAGGCAAGGCCATGCTCTTCCGCGAGCTCGCCGGCGTCGACGCCTTTCCCATCTGCCTCAATACCAAGGACCCCGACCGGATAGTGGAGACCGTGAAGAACATCGCCCCAGGCTACGGGGGTATCAACCTGGAAGACATCGCCGCGCCCCGCTGCTTCGAGGTGGAGAGCCGGCTGCGCAAGGAGCTGGACATCCCGGTCTTCCACGACGACCAGCACGGGACCGCGGTGGTCGTGCTCGCCGCGCTGCTCAACGCGCTCAAGATCGTCAAGAAGGACCGCAAGCGTCTCAAGGTGGTGGTCACCGGCGTGGGGGCGGCAGGCACCGCCACCATCAAGATCCTGCTCGCCCTCGGGGTGCGGAACATCATCGGCGTGGACGAGCACGGCACCATCCACCGGGGCCGGGCGGTAGGCATGGACTTCATGAAGAGCTGGGTGGCCGAGGCCACCAATCCGCAGAACGTCCGCGGGCGGCTTGCCGACGCGGTCAAGGGCGCCGACGTGTTCATCGGGCTCAGCGTGCCCAACATCCTCAGCGTCAAAGACCTGCGCAGCATGGCGCGCGACCGTGTTGTGTTCGCGATGGCCAACCCCGATCCCGAGATTCGGCCCGAGGAAGCGGAGCGCCACGTCCGGGTGCTCGCCACCGGCCGCTCCGACTACCCCAATCAGATCAACAACGTGCTCTGCTTTCCCGGCTTCTTCCGCGGCCTGCTCGACTCGCGCGCGCGCACGGTCAACGACGAGATGAAGCTCGCCGCCGCGCACGCCATCGCAAGCTGCGTGGGGAAATCCGAGCTGAGTCCCGAGTACATCATCCCCAGCGTCTTCAACAAGAAGGTGGCCCCCGCGGTCGCCCGCGAGGTGGTGCGCGCCGCGCAGCGAACCGGCGTGGCCCGCCGCCGCCGGCGCGCCGAGGGCCAGCTCTGGTTCTGAGAACCGGGTGGCCGCGCCGCGCTCGTCCGCCGTTCGCTGGTCGGTGGTCATACCCGCCTACGACGAGGCGCGCCGCCTCCCGCGCTATCTCCGTGACGTGGTGGCCTACTTCGACGGCCACGGCGAAGCCTACGAGGTCTTGGTCGTCGACGACGGCAGCGGGGACGACACCGCCGAGCGCGTGCGCGAGCTGGTCGCGGAGCATCCCGAGGTGGCGCTGGTGTCGCTGCCCGTGAACCGAGGTAAGGGCGCCGCGGTGCGGACCGGCATGCTGCAGGCGCGGGGCGCGCTGCGCCTCATGGCCGACGCCGACGGAGCCACGCCGATCCTCGAGGTCAAACGCCTCGAGGCCGCGGTGCAGGCGGGCGCCGACCTCGCGGTCGGCTCGCGTGCCCTCGTCGACCCGTCGGTGGTGGTCCACGCCCGTCCCCATCGGCGGATCTCCGGCCGCGTCTTCATCGCCATCACGCGCGCCCTCGGCGTCCGGCAGGTCGTGGACACCCAGTGCGGGTTCAAGCTCTTCCGGGGCGGGGTGGCGGACGCGCTCTTCAGCGTCCTGCGCACCGAGGGCTTCGGCTTCGACGTCGAGCTGATCCTGCGCGCGGAGCGCCGCGGTTACCGCATCGCCGAGGTGCCGGTGAACTGGACGGATCAGCCCGGCTCCAAGGTGGGCGTGCTCAAGGACGGCCCCCGCATGCTCGCGCAGATCGTCGCCGCGCGCCTGCGGATCGCGCGCGACGCGCGGGAGGCGCGCGGATGATCGCCCGCCGGGCGCAGGAGATCGAGCCCTTTCTGGCGGTGGAGGTGTTCCAGCGCGCCCAGGCCCTCGAGCGCGAGGGGGCCGACGTGATCCATCTCGAGTTCGGCGAGCCCGACTTCGAGACGCCGCCGGTCATCCGCGAGGCCGCCGAGAAGGCCCTCAAGGACGGGCGCACCCGCTACGCGCACACCCTCGGCATCCTCCCCCTGCGCGAGGCCATCGCCGAGCACTACGAGACACGCTATCGAGTGCGCGTCTCGCCCGACCAGATCCTCGTCACCGCGGGGACGTCGCCGGCCATGCTGCTGCTCTTCGGCGCCCTGCTCGAGCGCGGCGACCAGGTGATCCTGTCGGACCCGCACTACGCGTGCTATCCCAAATTCGTGCGGTTCGCGGAGGCCGAGCCGGTGTTCGTCGACGTGCAGGAGGCGAACGGCTTCCAGCTCCACGCGGAGACGGTGGCGGCGGCCCAAACCGCACGCACGCGGGCGCTCCTCATCAACTCGCCCGCCAATCCCACCGGCACCGTGCTGGCGCCGGAGCACATGGCGGCCCTCGCCCGGCTCGGACCCTGGATCGTGTCGGACGAGATCTACCACGGACTCACCTACGAGGGGCCCGAGCACACCATCCTCGAGTTCACCGACCGCGCCTTCGTGCTGAACGGCTTCTCGAAGGCCTACGCGATGACGGGCTGGCGCTGCGGCTACGTGATCGCCCCGCGCGAGTTCATGTCCGCGCTCACCGCGCTGCACGGAAACTTCTTCATCTCGAGCAACGAATTCGTGCAGTGGGCGGCCCTCGCCGCCCTTCGCGAGGCGGGCCCCGACGCCGCGCGCTTCCGCCGCATCTTCGACGAGCGGCGGCGCGTCATGGTGGACGGTCTGCGAAAGATCGACCTTGGCGTGGCCACGCTACCCACCGGCGCCTTCTACGCCCTGGCCAACGCGAGGGCCTTCACCGCGGACTCGCTTCGCTTCGCCTTCGATATCCTCGAGGCGACCCACGTGGCGGTGACGCCGGGCGTGGACTTCGGCCGGAACGCCGAGGGCTATCTTCGCTTCGCTTACGCCAATTCCCTCGAGCGCATCGAGGAAGGGCTGGCGCGCCTCGGGCGCTTCCTCGCGGAGCGGGCGCG